>NZ_JATS01000001.1:0-54731 GCF_000526095.1 Streptococcus sp. CM6
TCATTTTAGCAATGTACTTAGTAGGTTGTACAGTTACTTAAATCTTGAGAGTACAAAAACTTCTAAATTCATTTTTGTATTCATCTTATGTTGTACAGTTACTTAAATCTTGAGAGTACAAAAACAGGGTGTCCCCTCCAACTCCCCGACCTCTGGTTGTACAGTTACTTAAATCTTGAGAGTACAAAAACCTCAAATTCGTCAATTTTGATTTTTGCTCCCCTCAAAAATATTATAAATTCTTAAATTCTACTCGTCAATACTATTCTTCCAAATATTTCAATAACATTGGATTGACTGATTCACTACGAAATTTTGTTTTCATTTCATACTGATACAAATTATTCAAAATTTTTAATGCCACTTGATCTTCTACAGATAGACTCATGTGGAGAATGTCCGAGCTAAATAAATAGGATCCAATTTTTCTTAAAGAAGTTAAAAATTCTTGTTCATCAGGTATTTGATTTATTGGATACTGATTGGTAAAGCGATCATACATGAATTCTAGCGAATAAAAATGATCAACATAATCGGAAACAATATTGATTTCCTCTAAAACTTCTTTCGTGACATGAAGATAACCTTCATTGGAAGGAAACAAAACAATATATAATGAATCATTATGATTAGTAAGAAACTCCATTTTCTCGCAACATTCAACAAAATCACTATAGGATAGAAAATCATCCAAATTTCGTAAGACAAGCAAAAACTTTTCAGAACTGTTCGTCGCCATGACTTCTAACATGGAAAGAAATAATAAAAACTTTGTCTTATTATCTACAAATTCAAAGGATATATTTTTATCATTTTTTCCAAAGTATGGTAAAAAATTCTTTTGAATCAATTGATCCGTATTAAAATATTTTGCTTCGGTATGATAGATAATTTCATCTAATTGAAGATTCAACTTCTGATTCAATAGAAGTGAAATCTTATCTAGATTCTCATTGATATTTTCAATTTGCTCCATTATCTCTATAGAATTAATCTTTTTCTTTATATAATCATAGGCTACTGTTCCTTTTTTATATTCCATTTGTTCAATTAAATCATTGATATTGGACACTTGAATAACACTGAATTCTAACCGGGAAACTATTGTATCGTCTATTAGTATTTTAGGCTCATTTTGTTCAAATAGAACTAAATCTTCCTCACTATATTTTTTTCCTCCAAAATACCATAATAGTATCTGCCAAATATAGTATTTTAATTGCTGATCTTGACCTACAATTTGAGTAAATTGGCCAAAACTTAATGAAATATTATCCTTATACGGATGACTAATGTTCATTTTCATATAACTACCAACTTATTATCACTGACTACTTCTTCTTGCTTTGTTTTTCCACCAATGATTAAAACCATTTCAGAAAATTGTTTCTCAGTCACAGCTAGCAAACGGACATTCCCACTTGGTAAATTACTCTGACTTAATTTTTTATAGAATTTACTTGCAAAACTTCGGTTCGGACAGGTTCGATAATAAACAGAAAACTGCAACATTTCAAAACCGTTTGCGATTAAGTCTTTCCGAAAATTACGATAGACTCTTTTTTCTTGATTTGTTTCCATTGGTAGATCAAAAAAACACAATAATCTCAATGCTTCATACCTCATTTCTTTAGCTCCATTCTACACTCGAAACCATTGGACAGTAAAATTTACTGGTATCCTTATCAGAGATACATTTTAGAAAACCTTTTACATATTTATCCATTGCTACCGTTACAGAACACGTTTCTTTCCCATAACGAATCTTCGCATTTAGTGTATCCGTCAACGCAAGACGAAATTCATATTTCAAATACTCTTCATCTCGTAAATTTTGATAGACCCAGACATCGATAATCTGCCGAAAAGGTTCCATTAGATCATCAACCAAATTAAATTGGTTATATTCATTCTTATGGAAAATGCCAATTAAGGGATTCAAACCATAACCAGCAATAATACGTGCCATCTGCGCTCTCATAATCGCATAGCCATAATTTAGACCAGCATTGATGACATCCGTTTCCTGTTGTGTAAGACGTACGAATTTCTTTCCAAATAATTCATTGAAATAAACTTTAGCAGCATGACCTTCACGATTAGTTTTATCTCCATATTCAATATGATCTTTATAGTCTGCTAATAATTGAATGCATTCAATATTTTTCTCAAACATTGCAAGAACATCTTGCTGATTGTTTATTTTGAAGTAGGTCACTATCTGCCATAATTTATCTTTTTGCTCCTGCGTCCACAATAATTGCTCCTGTAATTTTTTATAGGCTCTAAAATGGCCATTTTGAGAATGATAAATTCCTGTAGGCAAGTGCTCATTATCACAGACAATCAAGGCAATATTATACTTACTTAGAGCACTTAATAATCTTAAAGTTACAACTGTCTCCCCTCCCTCTGCTACAATTATCGAAATATCACTCAGTGGGATAACATAGTCTTGACCCATTTTCTTAATTAGAAGATTATCTAACTTCAATTGCATTTTTTCACTCTGACAGACATGCACAATTCTCCAAGTCATCGTATTTTCCTCTTTCACAAAACGAAAACACCCCGCCATAAATGACAGGGTGTTGAATTCGGCATGAAGCCTTATCTTTGTAGCATCTGCAAGATTTAAGTAACTGTGCAAGGCGTCCCTTGCAGTTACTATTATAATACATTGTACAAGCGTTTGCAACTCTTTTTTAAAAATATTTTAAAATTTGAGTTTTGGTTTGTCACCCTCTTTTTTGATAAAATGTTTATTACCCAAAACATCTGTTTTGACTTTGTAAATAGAAAGATTTTCTATTTGCATATTTTTTTGGAATTGATTAGAGGAAGGTGGTACCTTTCCTAATACTTCAAGTTCTTCTCCTTTCTCAAATTTTGCTTTTTCATAAGGTTTCAATTCTATTTTATGTTTTTCAAAACTTTTTGGATTATCTTTCCCAGTACGAGACCAAAATCTAAAGAATTGTTGACAATTCGTTTCAGTATCTTTAATTAAAATTAAATCATTCTTATACAGGGTAAACTTAAATTCAGAATTTTTACCAATTCCCTCTTTCTCTCTTAATTCATTATACGTCTCTGTAGAAATACCATAAGCACCACCTTCTTCAAAAGGCAAATCTGCATACTTTAATCCTAAAAATTCATATTTTTTAGTTTCCATATTGTAATACACATCTGTTCTCCAAGGATTTAAAGATAACAAAGCTACAGTATTTCGACTCCCTTCAGGAGTTATATTTTTGTGTTTACCTAATAAAATATCGTAATATTTAAGACTTTTAATTTCTGGACCATTGCCTTTTTTACTGTACTTACGGATTGGTCCATTTTCTTGTCTATATTTCTCAAATGGATTAAAATCGACTAATTTTCCAGCTTTATCGTATTCTTTAAATGGTCGATATTGTTCCATTATCTTCTCTATTACTTCGTCCCAAGTTTTTCTATCTTTCTGAAACATTAAGAATTGGGATTTATCCTTATTGTATAAATCTAAAAACTTATAGAACCCAGTTTTAGAAGGAGTTTTAGTCCCTAAAGAATAGATATCTTTAATTTTTCCCAAAGTATAAGTGTATTCTTTTTTCTCTTTATCCAACTTTGCTTTTCTTGTTGCATAAATTGTAGCATCTGAAATTTTTCGATTAAATTTTGAATCTACTTGATAAGAAAATAGTATACTATCCTCAAATGTCTTGCTACTTAATGTATCAACAAAATGGTCATAAGGCGCTTTAAACACTAACTCTTTGTATTCATCATCAGTTAACGAAATAATTTCTCCAGTCTGTGAATCAACAAACTGTCCTTCTTTATAAGCAATCAGAGGATTATTCTGTTTTTTCCATAATCTTAATTGACTAGAAGCGGCAATAATTAAGGCATCCACAGCATGGTGGTGATAGGTTTCACGAGATTTTTCAAGTCCCCACTTTCTTCTTAGCTGAGAGGTAAATTGTCCACGTACTACTGAAATAGTTGTATCGAAATTATGATTTTTATAAAAATCTTGTAGAGCATTTAAAACAACTCGAGAAGAATATCGAGTGTCAACCAAATTTCGTTCGATGAATTTCTGCTTCACTTCAATTTTACTAATATCTTCTTCCGTTAAAAGGTACTCTTTCTTTTTATTACCTAATAATTTAGACTCTTTTACATAAGACTTAAACTCACGGTAGGACCAGGCATCATCCATACTATCTAAAGCCTGAAACGGTGTACGTTGTCCCTTTTCTTGGTTTGCTGTGGCAAGAACCAATACTTTATTAGATAGACTATCATCAAACGATAAAGAAAGAGGTAAAATATGGTCGATTTCGTACTTATACTGATTATGAATTAAATCTGAAATCGGAATACTCTTCCCAGTATAGAGACACTTTTCTCCCTGTTGATGCCATAAACGAATCTTAGTAGCTAATTCCTTATGCCCATGAAAAATGTTATCCGGCAACTCTTTTTTCCCATTGTATTGAAACGCCGCTTTTTCCATAGCCGCATATTTCTCATCTTGGTTTGCCTTTTGACGTTTTATATAATCTTTCTTAGCGTCTTCTTCGTTATTTTCACGCGCCATTTCGATAACGATATTATCAAAGATACCATGTTTTTTAGTTGCTTCGTTGATTATTTTTATAGCTTGTCTGACAGATTTTGCTACTACAGGGTTATAAATTTCTTCTGTTACTTCTTTTTCATCAATATACTTGGTTCTTTTTGATGTTTCTTTAGATTTTTGTTTCCCCAATCGTGTTAGAATTGTCATTTGCTCTTCTGAAGTTTCATAGAGTTCTGGTATCAATTCCATCATGAGTTTAAGAGAAAAATTATGCCATCCCTTACTAAATAGACTGCTATTATTTTTTCTAAATTGAACCAATTCAAGTACTTGGTCTTGACTAAAAGAATCCCTTAACTTTGTGTTAATCGCTTCTTCTATACCTTCTCGTTCAGTATTTAGAGTTAAAATATGGGCAAGCTCATCTAGAATATTTCTAGACAATTCCCCAACTGAAATTGTTTCTAGCGATTGCATTTTTCGATATACTTCAAAAGTATGCATTTCAGGTTTATTGTTTACATCAACTCGATAACCACGTATCTGATCTACTGAAGCATCAATCATTTTAGCAATGTACTTCAATAAGGTTGAAGCTCCTAATGTTTTCGCCGACTTTGCATATTCAATGATTGTTTTCTTTTGTTCCTCACTCAGTTTCTTAGTCTCTGTAGGAACTGTTAAATTATTTAGATCATTTAGCAAGTTAAACTCTTGAGCAGTATAGGAAGCTTTAGAAGCTCTGTATTCATTCGGATAAAATGTACATTTACCGATTAAAATACCAAAAATATTATCCAAGGTAGCACCATCTGTTCGAAAACGTCCATAATCCGTCCGTGATTTTTCATTACCTGGTCCATGATAGTATTTTCTTTTACCTGTAAGGATTTTTAGATAATCCTCTATAAATTCATCCGTAATCTGATTATTAAATTCTTGCTGTTTTCTTAAAATTCTTTCAGCTTCCTTTTTATACGCAGATGTTGAAAAAACATTGATCAATCGGCATTTCTCACTATTTTCCACAACAGTGAAATCTCCCCTTAATTGACCATATTTTTCAAAACGCTCTAGTTGGATTTGACCTGGTGTTTGTTCAGCAAGTAATTTTCTATTTTCTTCAACTGCCTTACCATAATCAGACGATACTGTACCCCCATCCTCAGAAGCATCATCCAAATAGCTAATACCACGTCTCTTAACAATGTTCTTTAAAGCTATGAACAGCTCTTCATTCGTTAGTTGCTGATCCAAGCCATCTACACGAAGTCGATATGGATTAAGATTAATGGATACCTTAGAAAAATCAGTTAACAAACCATAGTATTCAAATAGATCCTTAAGCCGAGCACCACGGTGTTTTTTTCTACGATGTAATCGTCGAGCCTGTCTATTTTTTCTTCTTTCAACATTATTGTCAGCAGTTGCAGCAGGAAAAATTCGTGAACTAGCATGAACAATCTTTCCAGAATTCTTTTCTAGAATTCCCACTCCTACGGAGGCAATACCGATATCCAATCCTAAAACTAAACCATTCATAATTATACTCCTAACTAATCATCATATTAACTAAATTTTACTCCTTACTTCCTAAAAAATCAAATCATTATATGCAATTAACTAAAATATCCTGTCCTTTTATAATTATATGCAAATTCTCACGTTTTGATCATTGATAAAAAACAAAAAAGCGTGATCTCACGCTTTGGAGTTGTATTTAACTTGAGTGATTTCTACATAAAAATCAATAATTTATATGCCCCCTGCAGGAATCGAACCTGCAACTACTCCTTAGGAGGGAGTTGTTATATCCATTGAACTAAGGGAGCTAGAGAAAAACCCTGCTGGGTAAGCAGAGTTTTTTAGTCGAATTAACGACGGATTTCTTTGATACGAGCTGCTTTACCTTGAAGAGCACGCAAGTAGTACAATTTCGCACGACGTACTTTACCGTAACGAACAACTTCGATCTTTTCAACACGTGGAGTGTGGATTGGGAAGATACGCTCAACACCTACACCGTTAGAGATTTTACGAACTGTGTAGTTTTCTGAGATGCCTGCACCTTTACGTGCGATAACAACACCTTCAAAAATCTGGATACGTTCACGGTTACCTTCGACAACTTTCGCGTGTACACGAACAGTGTCACCAGGACGGAATGATGGGATATCTGTACGAAGTTGACCTTCAGTCAAGCTTTGGATTAATGGATTCATTTTATTCTCCTATCTTTGTCAATCTTGAGGAACCTTCCTCAGCGGATAAACTGTATTTTTGTGCGTCCATTACACACAGGATATAGTTTACCAAATTTCTACCTAAAAGTAAAGAAATTTATAGCAGAATTCCTAAAAAAATCGCCACTAAGCCGCCTATGTAAGTTAAGAGAAAATAGCTATAAAATACCTTCTTGTCACTTAATAGTCTTTGCAGCTCGTCATTCAAGGTTGAAAAGGTCGTCAACCCTCCACAAAAACCTGTCGCTAGGATAGCATAGATTTCCTTGGACTCCACATGATTGTAGAGTAGGCCAATTAAAAAACATCCTAGAAGATTGGCAAGGAGAGTTCCTAGAGGTAATTTTGAAGCTTGATTATAGCGGGAAAAGAAATAACGCACCAGGGCTCCGAACCCGCAGGCGATTGCAAGATAAACGATTACCATTTCTTCCTCCCTAGAACATAAGCCAAGAGTAGACCTCCTCCAATACTCAAAAGCAGATAGATGATTAAGCTAAGATAACGCCCGGTATCAAGAAGTTTCACTGCATCAAGCATTAGGCTAGAAAAGGTTGTTAAACCTCCGCAAAAACCTGTCCCCAGCGCCAAAATTAAGCCTTTACTAGTTCTCTTATAGACCAAATAGCCTTTCACCAGATAGACTAGGCAGAATATTCCCAGATAATTGACGAGAAGGGTTCCCCAAGGAAATTCAGGACTGGCTGGCAACTGACTAGATACAAAGTAGCGGATAAGGCCTCCCACCATTGCAGCCAGAAAAATTCCAAGCGGATAAAATTGTTCTTTTTTCATTTGATATTTTGATCCTGATAATCACGCGAACGTTTGAGTATGTCAGAAAAAGTCGCAACAATAGTCTCCTGATAGCGCTTGTCCTCTACACGACTTCTAACCTTTTCAAAAATAACCGCTTCTCTCTTAGAATCTAAAATAGGTTTTCTTGAGGCTTTCTTATAGGCAACCACTCCCTCAACCAAATGCATCCGTTCTTCTAGGAGCTTGACGATTTGGTCGTCGATTTGATCAATTTCTTGCCGAATACTAGCTAAATCCATAGTGTCTCCTCCTTTATTTGAATTATTGTATCAAAAAGCCAGCAAATAGGCTAGTAAAATCTAGTTTAACTACTAAAAACTGCACTGACTCCTTCCAGTCAGCGCAGTTTGTTTCTTATCCTACTTTTGCAGCCAATTCTTCTGCGAATTGTTCCAAGCGTTCGATGTCTTCTTCTTCGGCAGAAAGGTCTACTTTAACGCACTCTGAACCTTTTTCAGCTCCTGTCGCTACAAATACACGATCAAAGTCATCGACAGCCTTACAGAATTCGTCGTAGAAGGTATCTCCTGAACCGACCACTCCGTAGATTTTGCCATTCAAGTTGAGATCAGCTAGGTCTTCGTAGAAGTCCATCATCTCATCTGGCAATTCTCCATCTCCGTAGGTGTAAGTCGCAACGATTGCGATATCCGCTTCCAAGAAGTCTGAAGCGTCAACAGTCGTACATTCATCAACATCGACATCCAAACCCAAGTCACGCAATTTATCTGCTACAATATCTGCAATTTCTTCGGTATTACCGGTCATACTGGCAAATACAATTTTTGCTAATGCCATATCGTCCTCCTCAATTTATCTTTCTCCATTATATCATATCTTTTTCATTTTAAAAATAAAAATTCTTGTGCTACAATGAAATGAGAAAGAATTGAGGTTGTTTATGGAAATTTGCCAGCAAATATTAGAGAAAATCAAAGAATACGATACCATTATCATTCATCGTCACATGAAACCAGATCCAGATGCCTTAGGGAGTCAGGTAGGTTTAAAAGCTCTTCTCACACACCATTTTCCAGAAAAGACCATCAAAGCAGTCGGTTATAACGAACCAACTCTAACCTGGATGGCGGAAATGGATACTGTCCAAGACAGTGACTACCACGGAGCTCTTGCTATTATTTGTGATACAGCGAATCGTCCTCGTATCGATGATAAACGCTACGAACAAGCCACTTTCACCATCAAAATCGATCACCATCCAAATGATGATATCTATGGTGACCTATCTTGGGTGGATACAAGTTCAAGCAGTGCCAGTGAGATGATTGCATTATTTGCTCAAGAAAATCAGCTGGCTTTGTCTAGCGAAGCGGCACGACTTCTCTATGCAGGAATTGTCGGGGACACGGGACGCTTTCTCTACCCGTCAACTAGTGCTCGTACCTTTAGAATAGCTGGCCAGCTCCGAGAAATTGATTTTGACTTTGCTGGACTGTCTCGTCAAATGGATACCATGAGCTTCAAGATTGCAAAATTGCAAGGGTATGTTTATGATCACTTAGAAGTTGATGAGAATGGGGCAGCACGCGTTCTGCTTACTCAAGACATCTTGGAAAAATATAAGGTTACGGATGCTGAAACAGCAGCGATTGTTGGGGCACCTGGTCGAATTGATACTGTTAGGGCTTGGGCTATCTTTGTTGAGCAAGCTGATGGTCACTTCCGTGTGCGGATGCGCAGCAAAATCACCCCCATCAATGAAATTGCCAAACGACATAATGGAGGAGGGCATCCATTAGCCAGTGGCGCCAATTCCTATAGTCTAGAAGAAAACGAAATCATCTATCAAAAGTTAAAAAACTTGCTTAAAAACTGATAAAAGACTTGCCAAACTTATCAGAATCTGATAGACTAGTATGGTAACAATCTATGGCTCGCAAAGAGACCATGGCAGAAAGGAAATATTGCAAAATGAAAAAAGATATCCATCCAGAATATCGCCCAGTTGTCTTCATGGACACAACTACTGGTTACAAATTCCTTAGCGGTTCAACAAAACGCTCTAACGAAACTGTTGAGTTCGAAGGCGAAACTTACCCATTGATCCGTGTGGAAATTTCATCAGACTCACACCCATTCTACACTGGACGTCAAAAGTTCACTCAAGCAGATGGACGCGTGGATCGTTTCAACAAAAAATACGGTCTCAAATAATGATAAAAAAGAACAGTTACCACTGTTCTTTTTTTGCACTTCTTTTTATGAACCAATCACTACTACTTTCTATTTGTCAACCTTCACGCTGACACTATAATTGATGTCAAACGAGGTTAAAAAATATCGAAAAGAAGCTTGATATTTAGAATGGTCAAGATGATTGAAACTGCGTAACCTAGGATTGTGTTCCACTTGGCATTGGTGAATTCTCCCATCAGTGACTTCTTAGAGGTCAGATAAATTAAGGGGAAGATTGAAAACGGAAGAGCAATTGACAGAAAGACCTGTGAATAGACCAATAACTGATCCAAGGTTTTTTCTTGATATCCAAACAAAACGGCAACAACAATCACAGGAAGCAAGGCAAAAATACGGGTACCGATACGGATAATCCACTGAGGCAATTTCAGATGCAAGAAGCCTTCCATGACAATCTGTCCTGTCAAAGTACCTGTAATGGTCGAATTTTGACCACTTGCTAAAAGGGCTAAAGCAAACAAAGTTGACAGAGTTGAGCTAGCTATCGCTCCTGCTATTGTCGAATCCTGTAAAGCATTGTACATTTGGGAGAATGCTGAAATTTCAGATGCATGACCAAAAAAGAGAGAGGCCCCTAAAATAAGAAGTAAGGAATTGACAATAAAGGCTAAGGACAACTGAAGATTTGAATCCCAGGTCATAAAACGCACGGCTTTTCGAACATCCTTCTTATCTTTGTGATTGATTTTCCTTGTCTGGGATAGAGAGGAATGAAGATAGAGATTATGGGGCATGACTGTCGCTCCCACAATTCCTAGAGCCAAGGTCAATTGACTTTCATGACCTGGTAACGGTGTTTCAAATAAAGTTGAAGTTGGTAAATAACCACCAATAATCCCCTGGATACTTGGATTGGATAAGGCCACCAGATAGGTAAAGATGGCCAATATGGTTAAAATAAGGGTCGTAACAATGGCTTCAATTTTTTTAAAACCAAATTTCATCAATAGAAGTAACAAAAATACATCTAAAACGGTTAGAAGGATAGCAATCATAATCGGTATTTTAAACAAAAGATTTAAGGCAATTGCTGAACCTAAAACTTCAGCCAAATCTGTCGCCATTAAAGCTAATTCTAAAATCACCCATAAACTATAGCGAAGCCACTTGGGAGCATGATGAGCTGTTGCCTGCGCCAGGTCCATCCTAGTCACGATACCAAGCTTTCCAGCCATCTGTTGTAGTTGCATGGCAATGATGGATGAAATCAAAATAACAAATAAGAGACTATATTTGTAGGAAGCACCACCGACTACACTGGTAATCCAGTTTCCTGGATCCATATAACCAACTGCGACAAGAGCACCCGGACCTAAAAAGGCCTTTAAATTTTGCCAGAAATGATTGTTATTTGGAGTATCGATAGATTGATTAATCTCAGAGAGTGACACTTTTTTATGAGAAGACATAGATACTTACCTCTTTCTAAACCTACTTTTTCATTATTTTCTATTAGAGAAAAATAAGATTGACTTTAAACTATTAAAACAATGAAAACTATATGAAAAACATTTAGTTTTTTTCATTATTTTTCTTAAGGCACCTTAATATTTTTCTTAAGGCACCTTAATTATAACACAAAAAATGAAAACTATATGAAAAACATTTAGTTTTTTCATTATTTTTCTTAAGGCACCTTAATTATAAAAAATATGATAAAAACTTAAGAAAATTCAACAAAATTTTAGGGAAAGTCAGAATAAGTCTACTCATTAACGATAATGATAAATCTATTGATAAACTTTGACATTTAATAGTGAACTGTAACTATTATTTCTAACTCGATTTCTCTATAAAAGAGGAAAAACCAGCGTCTTTTGACGCTGGATAAAAGCTACTTAGATCATTTAACAAGAAACTAAATTGCTTCTGTAACGAAGCTACGGCTTTCAAGTACCTTAAGCATAGCATCCGCTGTATCTAGGGCTGTAAAGAGTGGTACACCATGTTCGATAGCTGAACGGCGGATTTGTTCACCATCTTCATCAGCAGTTCGCTTAGTACCAACTGTGTTGATGATAGCTTGGATTTTCCCTTTACGAACATAGCTTGGGATATCCTGTTCATCGTCACCAATCTTACCAACAGGTTGAGCTTGCAGTCCATGACTGGCAAAGAAGGCTGCTGTCCCTTCTGTCGCGAGGATACCGTAGCCGATATTTTGGAAACGACGAGCCAAATCCAAAGCTTCTTCCTTGGCATCATCTGCGATAGTAAAGACAACATTTCCAAAGGTTGGCAAGTGAAGATAAGAAGCTTCAAAGGCCTTGTAGAGAGCTTTTTCGAGAGTTGTATCAGAACCCATAACCTCCCCTGTTGACTTCATTTCAGGACCAAGCAAGCTATCTACCTTAGCTAGTTTGGTAAAGGAGAAGACTGGCGCCTTGATATGAACGCGAGTGCTTTCTGGATAAAGGCCATCTTGGTAGCCAAGTTTTTCAAGACTCTGCCCAAGAATGAGCTTAGTCGCTACCTGAGCCATAGGAATATTGGTTACCTTAGAAAGGAATGGCACTGTACGGCTGGCACGTGGATTAACCTCAATAACATAAACTTTTTCATCCTTGATGACAAACTGGATGTTCATCATGCCAAGACAGTTAAGACCAATTGCTAGGCGTTTGGTATAGTCTGCGATGGTTTCCTGAACCTTTTGCGACAAGGTTTGTGGTGGGTAAACGGCCATTGAGTCACCTGAGTGAACACCGGCACGTTCGATATGTTCCATGATACCAGGGATAAGGACATTTTCTCCGTCTGAAATGGCATCAACTTCACACTCTTGCCCAACGATGTAAGAGTCAACAAGAACTGGGTGGTCTGGACTAGCCTTAACAGCGGTACGCATGTAAGAACGAAGGTCTTCTTCGTTTTCTACAATTTCCATAGCACGTCCCCCCAAGACATAAGATGGGCGAACGAGGACTGGGAAACCAATCTTGCGAGCTGCAAGCACTGCTTCTTCTTCATTGGTAGCCGTTTGACCTGGTGGCTGTGGAATATCCAAGTCTTTAAGGGCTTGTTCAAAGAGGTCACGGTCTTCGGCACGGTCCAAGTCAGCTACTTGGGTACCAAGGATGGTCACACCTGCTTTTGCCAAAGGCTCCGCAAGGTTGATGGCTGTTTGACCACCAAACTGAACAATAACACCTTTTGGTTGTTCCAAATCGATAACATTCATGACATCTTCGAATGTCAATGGTTCAAAGTAGAGCTTGTCAGACACAGAGAAGTCTGTAGAAACGGTCTCTGGATTTGAGTTCATGATGATAGCTTCATAGCCAGCAGCCTGGATAGCCTTAACTGAGTGAACAGTTGCGTAGTCAAACTCAACTCCTTGTCCGATACGGATTGGACCTGAACCTAGGACAAGTACAGATTCCTTATCAGATTTGATAGATTCATTTTCCCAACCATATGTTGAATAGAAATATGGTGTTTCAGAGTCAAACTCTGCCGCACAAGTATCAACCATCTTGTAGACTGGGATAATCTTGTTTTCCAAACGAAGTTGGCGAACTTGGTCAGCTGTCGTTTTCCAGAGTTCAGCAATCTTACGGTCTGAAAATCCATTGAGTTTAGCTGTTTTCAAGACTTCTAGATCTTGTGGATGGGCACCCAATTCTTGCTCAATTTCAAAGATGTGCAAGAGCTTATCAAGATAAAAGATATCAATCTTAGTCAATTCAGCAATTTCTTCTGGTGTGTAACCACGGCGAATAGCTTCTGATACGTAGAAGAGACGGTCGTCTTGGGCCTTGACAACCTTTTCAATCAAGGCATCATCAGAAACGGTTGCCAGTTCAGGCATTTCATTGTGGTGAACCCCAATTTCAAGTGAACGACAGGCTTTTAGAAGAGATTCCTCGATGTTACGACCAATGGCCATGACTTCCCCAGTCGCTTTCATCTGAGTTCCAAGACGACGCTCACCTTTTTCAAACTTGTCAAATGGGAAACGTGGAATTTTCGCAACGACGTAGTCAAGGGCTGGCTCAAACATGGCATAAGTTGAACCTGTAACTGGGTTGATGACCTCATCCAGGGTCAAACCGACAGCAATCTTGGCAGCTAATTTGGCAATCGGATAACCCGTCGCCTTAGAAGCAAGGGCTGACGAACGCGATACACGAGGGTTTACTTCGATAACATAGTACTTGAAGCTATGCGGATCAAGGGCCAGCTGAACGTTACACCCACCTTCAATCTTGAGAGCGCGGATAATGCTCAAGCTCGCGTCACGGAGCATTTGGTTTTCATAGTCCGACATGGTTTGCGCAGGAGCAAATACAATAGAATCCCCTGTATGAATCCCAACTGGGTCAAAGTTTTCCATGTTACAAACAACGAGGGCATTGTCAGCTGAATCACGCATGACTTCGTATTCGATTTCCTTGAAACCGGCAATGGAACGTTCAATCAAACATTGGGTAACAGGTGACAATTTCAACCCATTTTCAGCGATTTCACGCAATTCTTCCTCGTTGGCACACATACCGCCACCAGTACCACCAAGGGTAAAGGCTGGACGAACTATAACAGGATAGCCAATTGACGCCGCAAAGGCAATAGCTTCTTCAACTGTGTTGACAATTTCAGATTCAGGGATTGGTTGCTCAAGCTCTTCCATCAATTGTTTAAAGAGGTCACGATCTTCCGCTTGATCAATGGCAGATAATTTAGTTCCCAGAAGTTCAACACCAAGCTCATCAAGGATACCGTTTTTAGACAATTCCATGGCCATGTTGAGACCTGTCTGACCACCAAGTGTTGGTAGCAAGGCATCTGGACGTTCCTTACGAAGAATACGTGTCACAAACTCAAGTGTAATCGGTTCGATGTAAACCTTATCAGCAATCTCCTTGTCCGTCATGATGGTTGCAGGGTTTGAGTTCACCAAAACAACCTCATAGCCCTCCTCTTTCAAAGACAAGCAAGCCTGGGTCCCAGCGTAGTCAAACTCAGCAGCCTGACCAATAATAATCGGACCAGAACCAATCACCATAATTTTTTGAATATCAGTACGTTTAGGCATTTATAAGATATTAAGGGCGTCAAGCGGACAAAGCTAAAATAGGAGTTATGACGAAGAACTGTCAGTTCTAGGAATAACTATCTTTTTAGCACAGTCCGTAGCCCGTATTCAGTTCAGCAAATACGGACCACCCTTCTCCTTTCTATTCGGCAACTCTCTGGTTGCCATTAAATAAATTCTCCGACGATTTTTTAGAGAAACGATATTTTTCGATAAAAAATCTAGTGCAGGGAGTTTTTAGTTCACCCAATAGCGACTAAAAGAAACGACCTGTCTTTCTATTCGTCGCCTCACAGAGCGACATTAAATAAGATACAAAGGACGAATAGAAAGCGATTGAATTTTAGGAAACCAAGGAAGGATTGACAATCCAAGTTGGTTTCTCTAAATTCCGAGCTTTCCGTCCGTGTTCAGTTACATAAATTCTCCGACGAGCTTTTACTCGTTCTTAGTTTGCTTGTTTAAAGGCTTCCATCATCTCGATAAATTCATCAAATAGGTAGCTTGCGTCGTGTGGACCAGGAGCTGCGTCTGGGTGGAATTGTACAGAAAAACCTGGTTGGTATCTGTGTCGAACTCCTTCAACTGACTTGTCATTGATTTCTTCGTGTGTAATAATCAAGTGCTCTGGCAAATCCTCACGGCTAACCGCATAACCATGGTTCTGGCTAGTAAAGTCTACTCGTCCTGTAGCAATCTCACGTACCGCGTGGTTAAATCCACGATGACCAAATTTCATCTTGTAGGTCTTAGCCCCATTTGCCATGGCAAAGAGTTGGTGTCCCATACAGATACCAAAAATTGGAATTTTTCCTTGCACACCACGAATCATGTCCAGTGCTTCTGGAACGTCTTCTGGGTTTCCTGGACCGTTTGACAACATAACTCCATCAGGATTAAGATGAAGAATTTCTTCAGCCGTTGTCGAATAAGGAACAACCGTCACGTTACAGTTGCGTTTAGAAAGTTCACGTAAGATTGAGTGCTTGAGACCAAAGTCCACTAGCACTACACTCAAACCAACTCCCGGAGCTGGATAGGAAGTTTTAGTAGAAACCTGCTTGATATTGTCTGTCGGCAAGACTGTTGCTTGGAGCTGGTCCGTCACATGGTCCATACTGTCCCCAACATGAGTCAAAGTTGCACGCATCGTACCATGCTTACGGATAATCTTGGTAAGTGCACGCGTATCAATCCCTGAAATACCCGGAATTTTCTTAGCTTTCAAAAATTCATCCAGCGTCATTTGGTTGCGCCAGTTGCTAGCTCGACGCGCCTCTTCGAAAACGACAACTCCCTTACAAGTTGGAATGATGGATTCATAATCATCACGGTTAATTCCATAATTTCCCACCAAAGGATAAGTAAAGGTCAAGATTTGTCCATTATAAGACTGGTCTGTAATGGATTCTTGATAGCCGGTCATCCCTGTGTTAAAGACGATTTCGCCTGTTACATCAATATCTGCTCCGAAGGCCTTGCCTTCAAAAACTGTGCCATCTTCTAATACTAGAAGTCTTTTTGTCATATTTTCACCTCTCGTGGACGCTCACTGGCGTCTTTTAACGTCTTGTGTTTTCATTGGCGTTTCTACTCGCCAATACGGATTCTAAGATTGCCATTCGAACAAAGACACCGTTGGTCATTTGTTGGACAATACGTGATTTTGGCGCTTCAACCAAGTGGTCAGCAATTTCCACATCTCGATTAACTGGAGCCGGATGCATAATAATGGCTTCTTCTTTTAAGCGATTATAGCGTTCTTGGTTCAAACCGTGTTGAGCATGGTAGGCTTCTTTTGAAAAAACTGCTCCACTATCATGGCGTTCATGTTGAACGCGGAGTAACATCAAAACATCCACCTGATCAACAATCTCATCAATAGTTACAAACTGTCCATAGTCCGCAAACTCTTGACTTCTCCATTCCTCAGGTCCTGCAAAGTAAAGTTCCGCTCCCAAGCGTTTCAAAATCTGCATATTGGACTTGGCAACACGTGAGTGGTCCAAGTCGCCTGCAATAGCAACCTTGAGACCCTCAAAGTGCCCAAATTCCTCATAAATGGTCATCAAATCAAGCAAGCTCTGGCTAGGATGTTGACCTGAGCCATCACCACCATTGATAATGGAAGTCGTAATCGACGGACTCGCAATCAACTCTCTGTAGTAGTCAACCTCTGGGTGCCGAATCACGCAGACATCTACACCAAGCGCAGACAAGGTTAAGATGGTATCATAAAGTGTCTCACCCTTATTTACTGAGCTGGTCTTCACATCAAAGTCAAGTCGCTCCAGCCCTAGCTTAATCTCTGCCACTTCAAAGGACTTATGTGTCCGTGTAGAATCCTCAAAGAAAAGATTTGAAACAATCGGATGGTCTTCATAAGGAAGCTGGGCTCCATTTTTAAACTCAATTCCTCGCTTAATCAATTTCATCACTTGATCGACAGTGAGGTCTTCCATAGAAACCACATGGTTCAATGCTTGTTGATTTTCTGACATAGCTACTCCTTCAGCTTTCTAAGCTTCTTCAGTAATCAGAACTCTATCTTGGCCATCAAGTTCTGTCATCTCTACGATGATTTCTTCAGAACGACTGGTTGGGATATTTTTCCCAACGTAATCTGGACGGATAGGCAATTCTCTATGTCCACGGTCAACTAGCACCGCAAGACTCACGCGCGCAGGACGACCATGTCCGACAATATTATCGATCGCAGCACGGATAGTACGGCCTGTATAGAGTACATCATCCACCAAGATAACTTCACGGTCTGTCACATCAACAGAAATCAAAGAAGTATCTTCTCCGCTTTTAACATCGTCACGGAAAGGCTTGGTGTCCAATTCCACAACAGGAACAGTGATATTTTCCAACTGCTCCAAGCGTTCTTTGATACGATGAGCGATGAAAACACCACGCGTTTTTATCCCCGCTAGGATAATTTTATTCAAATCTTTATTGCGCTCAATAATCTCATAAGTAATTCGCGTAATCGCTCGTTTGACAGTCAATTCGTCTACAACTTCTTTTGTCTTCATGACAAACCTCCAAAAAGAAAAGTCTCCTTCTACAAGGAGACTTGAAATGTATAGCCAAGCGAGCCCTACTATAAACAGTATAGACTTCACCCTTCTACTTTATCGCGCTCCTTGCCTGCCTCACGGGACAGGTTTAAAGGACTATTTAGTTACCATTTACTATAGCACAAAGCACCCTTAAAATCAAGCAAAAACTTTTTTCAGAGTCCTCTTAAACATTACTAAAATCATATAATTGGGGATAGTGATCGCATTCTGGATTTTTGGGATGACAGATAGCTCGTCCAAAGTAAATCATGGCCTGGTGGGCTGCTAACCACTCTTCTGGTGGTAGGACGTCCATGACACGTTTTTCTACTTCAAGTGGCGTAGCTGATTTTTTAACGATATCGTGATGCTTACAGATACGCTCCACATGAGTGTCCACTGCAAAAGCAGGAATTCCAAAGCCCACACTCAATACTACATTTGCTGTTTTACGACCAACACCAGCTAGACTTTCTAATTCCTCTCGAGTCTGAGGCACTTGACCATCAAAATCGTCTAGTAACTGTTGGGCACATTTTTTAAGGAATTTAGCCTTATTTCGATACAGTCCCAGGCGAGAAATGTGTGAAGCAATTTCACTCTCTGTCGCTACAGACATGGCTTGTGGTGTCGGAAAGGCAGCGAAGAGACCTGGTGTGGCCTTATTTACCGCTGCATCTGTCGTCTGAGCTGACAACATCACCGCAACCAGTAGTTCAAAATGATTAGTAAAATCAAGACTAGGCTTGGCATCTGGAAAGAGGGCAATAATTTCCTCAATGACATGACGGGCACGTTTCTTGGATAAAACCATCTACTCGTCTCCATCAAATAGTCCTTGCAAGCCAGCAAATGGACTGTTTTCTTCTTTCTTGACTGCTTGTTGAGCTTGGTATTCTTCCTCTGTCATGATTTGCCAGTCATTTCCGGACACAAAACCTTGACCCGCCTCTTCTTCTGCCGTCAAGACCTTGATTGGGATATTGAGCAGAATATTATCTGCTACGCTCTCAGCAAGGTCGATTTCCCCATTTTCGATAGGCAAGACCAAGTCATCATCTAGAACTTCCTGGTCTAGTTGGTTGGTCGCTCCTTCCATGAAAACTTCTGTGACTGGATAAGATTCAGCCAACTCAACTGGCTCCATACTGCGGCTGGAAGCAAGGACAATGGTATATGACAACTGATAGTCCAAGAAATACAGACGGTCTTCGTACTGTACCTTCCCCACTGCAAGGATATCTTTGACATCTAAAATCTCTTGGTTCCGTTTGC
Organism: Streptococcus sp. CM6; assembly: GCF_000526095.1. Classification (NCBI taxonomy): domain Bacteria; kingdom Bacillati; phylum Bacillota; class Bacilli; order Lactobacillales; family Streptococcaceae; genus Streptococcus; species Streptococcus sp. CM6. The sequence goes on from NZ_JATS01000001.1 coordinate 19,237, forward strand.
GCAAGTCTGCTGCCAGGTCTAAAGCTTGTTCAAAATGCAGACCTTCAGGTTGCTTACGAATTTCTTGAATATTTAACTTCATATTTCCTCCATAAAGATGTACTCACTTGATTATACCATGAAAAGGCTATAAGTCAGCTTTCCAAACTTTGATATTGAAATCTCATTTTTTAACATATTTACTATGACAAAACTTCCTATTAGTGCTATACTACAGGCAAGAATACATCAGAGCAAGGAGGATGCTCACATGGAAGACAAAGCACTCATCACTGAAGCTTACCAACTCCTTTCCGAGTTAAATAAAAGCTACCAAAGTTGCAAACAGGGAACAGCCGATGATCTTCGACTGCAAGAGCTGCTGAACACTACTCTTAAGGAACTAAAAAAAGCAGAAAAGCTAGACAACAGTATCTTAATTGACCTTGAGAAATTTTACCAACGTACTAGTCTGCTGATTGGACTAGGGAGCCTAAAACTAAACGATCAAGCTCGTTCTGCTTGGCGCAACTATGACAAGTTCCACTATGAACATGTCAAACACGTATTAACTCTCTATGGGCCTGTTTTTGGTTTTTAGAGCTTGAAATTACTTGTTTTCTATTGACAAAATTTCCTTAAAGGTATAGGATAGAGGTACTAATACTCGGAGGTATGGGAGACATGAACAACTAATCTATCAAATAAAGAACTTTATTTAGTAGATCTTGTTTTTGTCTCTTTTTGTGTGCTCTTTTTATACTAGATTTTCTAGTATCTTGTCCTCATTGAAAATCGAAAAACTAGAAAGCTATGCTCCTCTTGGGTTGGGTTAGGCAACTCCAAGCTAGTTTGACGAGTTTTTCAACGAGGATAATAGAGTTTTGACAGTGACTTTGGGCTCTACTAGATAAAGTAGAGCTTTTTGTTATGCACTATCGACATTCTAGAAAGGGCAACAATATGATAAAAATCAATCATCTAACCATCACGCAAAACAAAGATCTACGAGATCTTGTATCTGACCTAACCATGACTATCCAAGACGGGGAAAAGGTTGCTATTATTGGTGAAGAAGGAAATGGTAAATCGACTTTACTACGAGCTTTAATGGGAGAAGCATTATCTGATTTTACTATCAGGGGCGACATCCAGTCTGACCTTCAATCACTGGCCTACATTCCTCAAAAGTTACCTGAGGAGCTAAAAAATAGGACTCTACACGACTACTTCTTTTTGGATTCTGCTGATTTAGACTACAGTATTCTCTATCGCTTGGCGGAGGAGTTGCACTTTGATAGCGACCGTTTTGCTAGCGACCAAGAAATTGGCAGTCTATCAGGGGGCGAAGCTTTGAAAATTCAGCTCATTCACGAGTTAGCAAAACCTTTTGAGATTCTATTTTTAGATGAACCTTCAAATGACCTGGACCTTGAGACGGTTGATTGGCTAAAAAGGCAGATACAGAAGATGAAGCAAACAGTTATTTTCATTTCCCATGATGAAGACTTTCTTTCTCATACGGCTGATACTATTGTCCACTTGCGACTGGTCAAGCATCGGAAAGAAGCGGAAACGCTAGTCGAGCATTTAGACTATGATCGCTATAATGAGCAGAGAAAGGCTAATTTTGCAAGACAAAGCCAGCAAGCTGCTAACGACCAGAGAGCCTATGATAAAACCATAGAAAAACATCGCCGAGTTAAGCAAAATGTAGAAACTGCACTTCGAGCTACCAAAGACAGTACTGCCGGTCGCCTATTGGCTAAAAAGATGAAAACTGTTCTCTCTCAAGAAAAACGCTTTGAAAAGGAAGCTCAGTCCATGGCCCAAATGCCACTTGAAGAGGAACAAATCCAACTTTTCTTTTCAGACATCCAACCATTACCGGCTTCTAAAGTCTTAGTCCAACTGGAAAAAGAAAATTTGTCTATTGGCGAGCGCATTTTAACTCAGGAGTTACGACTAACGGTCCGTGGCCAAGATAAAATCGGTATCATCGGGCCAAATGGTGTTGGGAAATCAACTCTGTTAGCCAAGTTTCAACAACTGCTCAGCGCCAGAAGAGAGATTTCGCTTGGTTTTATGCCACAAGATTACCATAAAAAACTGCAATTGGATTTATCTCCAGTAGCCTACCTCAGCCACACTGGACAAAAAGAAGAACTACAGAAAATCCAATCTCACCTAGCCAGTCTCAATTTCAGCTATCTAGAGATGCACCACCAAATCCGCTCCCTATCTGGCGGGCAACAAGGCAAACTCCTACTTTTGGATTTAGTGTTGCACAAACCAAACTTTCTCCTTCTGGATGAGCCTACACGTAATTTTTCTCCCACTTCTCAACCCGAAATCAGAAAACTCTTTGCCTCCTATCCCGGCGGTCTGATCACTGTTTCGCATGACAGACGCTTCTTAAAAGAGGTCTGTACGAGTACCTATCGTTTGACAGAAAATGGTTTGGAAGTTGTTGATTTACAAGATTTATAATTTTTGAACATAGCAAAAATCCAGAGACTTCTCTGGATTCTTTTTACATACGTCGCTCTTGGGAACATTGATATAAAGATCGCTGCTGGCATCATCGACGTGACAGATTATGCTCTGGCTTTTGTTTAAATTGTATAAGCTAGAAATCATTTTTTACTATCTTACAGCTCAAAGCATTCTAATGTAGCATTATCTCATGTACAAAAAGCAAAATGCAACCAGATTATTGAGGACATGCAAAAGAATGGAATTCCATAGGTTGTCAGAAGTCTTATACCTTACCCCAAATGCAAATCCCATACCTAAATAGCTGATAAAGCTAGGAATAGTATAGGGACCATGAAGATAAGCAAAAAGAAGCGATGTGGCAAACAATCCAAAATAGGTATTCTTAAATACTATCCCCTGTAACATACCTCGCATAAAGATTTCTTCCGTGACAGGTGCCAAAACACAGAGATCCACAAAAAGTACAGACCATGAAAGTGATAAACTTTGCACAGTTTGAGTTGTGTCTGATTGGGTAGGGCCTAAAAAATTGACCATAATATAAAACAGGAAAAGCAAGGCGTATGAAAGAAAACATTTAAGAATATCTTTTAGGCTGATTTGCCGAATGTGAAACAAGTCATACTTTTTTCCTACATATAAAAATAATGCAAGTTCAACAAGTGTAAAAAGGATTGATAGCGGTAATGAATTTATTCGCATGATTTTCTCTGCTATACTCAAATGAATCGGCATAAAAATCAAAATCAAGAAAAACGTCATCCAGCGCTTATACATCATTCACCTCAATTATATAGAATTACATATATTATACTATTTTTTGGAGAGATAACAAGTTAAAAGCGAGATACTAAAAGCAAAAATCCAGAGGTCATCTCTGGATTTTTTTACATCTGTTTCAAGCGTTCGATTCGTTCTGAGATAGGTGGGTGGGTGTAAAATAGTTTTTGGAGTCCGCCACCTTTCTTCGGATCATTGATATAAAGAGCGCTACTGGCATCGTCAACATGTTGATGCATCGGCTCGCTATTCTCCAACTTACGCAAGGCATTGATCATCCCTTGAGGATTGCGAGTCAGCTCCACACTGGATGCATCCGCCAAAAATTCCCTCTGACGGGAAATGGCTAGTTGCACCAAGGTTGCTGCGAGAGGTGCTAGAACAATGGCTAAGAGAGAGATAACAAGCATGATAATCTCCAAACCATTTCCATCACGATCATTATCGCTCCGTCTGCGACCAGCGCCACCCCACCACATCATCCGTCCTGCCATACTAGACAGAAGGGTAATGGCACTGGCAAGGGCAACAGCAATGGTCGAAATGCGAATATCGTAGTTTCGGATATGACTGACTTCATGACCCATAACAGCTTCTAGCTCCTCACGATTCATGATAGCCAGAAGACCCGAAGTGGCTGCAACTGCTGCATTCTGCGGATTCGAACCTGTTGCAAAGGCATTTAAAGAAGAATCCTCAATGATGAAAACACGTGGCATGGGAATCTGAGCGACCATGGCCATATCTTCTACTACATGGTAGAGATCTGGGGCTGTTTGCTCATCAACCTCACGCGCCCCATTCATAGACATGACAATCTCTGTCGATTGAAAGATCATGGTCAGAGCGTAGATAAGACCAATAATCAAGGCAATAATCATGCCCCCAAGACCTGAACGCATAAAGAGATAGCCAACTGCATAACCAACCAAGGCCAAGAGTAGGAAGAAAACCAGCAACAAAATCCAAGTTTTTCGTTTATTGCTCGCAATTTGATCAAACAACATCTTAGTCACCTAAACCGCTAAAGTCAACTTTAGGAACTGCCTTTTCCTCTTCAGGTGTTTGAAGGAAGTCTGCAGCTTTAAAGCCAAATAGCCCTGCGATGATGTTACTTGGGAAGCTTTCAAGTTTTACATTGTAGTTGCTGACAACACTGTTGTAGAGTTGGCGTGAATAAGAAATTTTATTTTCTGTATTGGTCAACTCTTCTTGCAATTTGATAAAATTAGCACTAGCTTTCAAGTCTGGGTAATTCTCTGCTACTGCAAAGATACCAGAAATCTGGCGGGTAAGGGCATCACTGGCCTTCATAGCTTCTGCTGGTGAAGTTGCTGCGGCTACTTGTCTACGAAGTTCTGTTACTTTTTCCAAGGTAGAACCTTCATATTTGGCATAGCCTTTGACTGTTTCAATCAAGTTTGGGAGGAGATCATTACGACGCTTCAACTGAACATCGATCTGGCTCCAAGCCTCCTTGGTCTGCATACGATTTTTAACCAAACCGTTATAGCTAACAATCACAAAAATAACAATCAGAGCCAAAACTCCAAGAATAATCCAAGTCATAATCTTATTCCTTTCTGCTTTTAGATTACTACCAGTATATCAAAATTTTAACGAATATGGTAAAATAAGATGATACTAGAGAAGGAAACTACTATGAAACCAGAAACATTTTACAGCCTACTAGCTGAGCAAAATCTTCCACTTTCGGACCAGCAAAAGAACCAATTTGAACGGTATTTTGAACTCTTGGTCGAGTGGAATGAGAGGATTAATTTGACCGCTATTACGGATAAAGAAGAAGTCTACCTTAAGCACTTTTATGATTCGATTGCACCCATCCTACAAGGCTTGATTTCAAATGAAACTATCAAACTTCTTGATATCGGAGCAGGGGCAGGATTTCCCAGCCTTCCTATGAAAATCCTCTATCCTCAGTTAAATGTAACCATCATTGATTCGCTAAATAAGCGCATCAATTTCCTTCAACTTTTGGCTCAGGAGTTGGATTTGGATGGTGTTCACTTCTACCATGGGCGGGCAGAAGACTTTGCCCAAGACAAGAACTTCCGTGCCCAGTTTGATGTGGTGACGGCTCGTGCGGTTGCCCGTATGCAGGTTTTGTCTGAGCTGACCATTCCCTATCTTAAAGTTGGCGGAAAACTATTGGCACTCAAGGCCAGCAATGCTCCTGAGGAATTGCTAGAAGCCAAGAATGCCCTCAACCTCCTCTTTAGTAAGGTAGAGGACAACCTCAGCTATGCCCTGCCAAATGGAGATCCTCGCTACATCACTGTGGTCGAAAAGAAAAAGGAAACACCTAACAAGTATCCAAGAAAGGCTGGCATGCCCAACAAACGCCCACTTTAAACAATGGTGCACCCTTGTTTAAAATTCAGAAAACCATTTACAAAATCATACCTCGCTCTCGCATTTCCGTGCTCGGGAAAAATTCGTTTACAAAACGGACCTCACTCTCACATTTCCGGGCTCGGGAAAAAATGATTTACAAAATCATTTTTTTCTGCTATACTATCACAAGCAAAGGTTTTTAATGTCATCCTGTGAGGTGACGAAGGCGCAGATTTATATAAATTTTTAAAAGATAGCTATTTTTTAAAAAGTCTTACTCTGAGGGCCTATTGCTGCAAAATAATGGGCTCTTTTTTGGTGCCCAAAAGTGAGGTTTTTATGAAACAGGAATCAACTGTTGACTTGTTACTAGACGTTGATCAACGTCCTTCTGCTGGTAAAGGTATTCTTCTAAGCTTCCAGCACGTATTTGCCATGTTTGGCGCAACCATTCTCGTTCCCTTAATTTTGGGAATGCCCGTATCGGTTGCTCTCTTTGCATCCGGTATTGGAACACTTATCTACATGATTTCTACTGGCTTTAAGGTTCCAGTTTACCTAGGTTCTTCATTCGCCTTTATCACGGCTATGTCTTTAGCCATGAAAGAAATGGGGGGCGATGTATCTGCTGCTCAAACGGGGGTAATCTTGACTGGTTTGGTCTATGTTCTTGTAGCAGCAAGTGTTCGTTTTGCAGGTACGAAATGGATTGATAAACTCTTGCCCCCAATCATTATCGGACCTATGATTATCGTTATCGGTCTTGGTCTTGCTGGTTCTGCTGTAACGAATGCTGGACTCGTAGCAGACGGAAACTGGAAAAACGCCCTTGTAGCCGTTGTTACATTCTTGATTGCCGCCTTTATCAATACAAAAGGAAAAGGTTTCCTTCGTATCATTCCTTTCCTCTTTGCCATCATCGGTGGGTATATCTTTGCTATGATGCTTGGTTTGGTTGACTTTACCCCAGTCCTTCAAGCCAATTGGTTTGAAATTCCTGGTTTCTACTTGCCATTTAGTACAGGTGGAGCCTTTAAAGAGTACAACTTGTACTTCGGTCCTGAAACAATCGCCATCTTGCCAATTGCAATCGTAACAATTTCAGAACACATCGGAGACCACACAGTTTTAAGCCAAATCTGTGGCCGTCAATTCCTGAAAGAACCAGGACTTCACCGTACGCTTCTTGGTGATGGTATCGCGACATCTGTATCAGCCTTCCTCGGTGGACCAGCTAATACGACTTACGGAGAAAATACAGGGGTCATCGGGATGACTCGTATCGCTTCTGTCTCAGTTATCCGTAACGCGGCCTTCATCGCCATTGCTCTTAGCTTCCTAGGTAAATTCACTGCCTTGATTTCAACCATTCCAAATGCTGTGCTTGGTGGCATGTCCATCCTTCTCTACGGAGTTATCGCCAGCAATGGTTTGAAAGTTTTGATTAAGGAACGTGTTGACTTCAGTCAAATGCGTAACCTCATCATTGCCAGTGCCATGTTGGTACTTGGACTTGGTGGAGCCATCCTCAAACTTGGCCCAGTTACACTTTCAGGTACTGCTTTATCAGCCATGACAGGAATTATCTTAAACTTGATTTTGCCACACGAAAATAAAGACTAATCATCTATACACACAAAATCCACTCGATTGAGTGGATTTTTTAATTACTTACTCTTTATTTCCAACAGTAAATCTTTCAATGAAATAATGGTCACGGCTAGTAAAATCATAGCCATACCGACAAAATCAATCGCATAAAACTGTTCCTTCATAATCAGAAAGGCAAAGAAAACGGCAGAAATTGGTTCTATGGAAGCTAATAAACTAGACTTAACAGGGTCTATCAGACTAGCTCCCTTTAGGAAAGCTGTATAGGCAAAAACCGTTCCGATGATGATAATCCCAGCAAATGCAAAGAGAAAATCTAAGCTGGTTGGTATGCTGGCCTGTAAGACTCCTGTGAAAGGAAGAGCCACTACACCAGAAATAACCATCCCAACACCAATCACCAAAATACTGCCCCACTTCTTAATCAAAGCAATAGGAAGGATGATATAGAGGGCATAGGTCAAGGCTGAAAAGAGGCCCCAGAACAGACCTAGGGGTGTGACAGATAACTGGTCAACTTTCCCGTGCGTCGCGATCAGAAAAGTTCCTCCTATAGCCAATCCAATCGAAATAATCTCAGCCAGAGTCGGAGCTACCTTGTCCTTGATACAGGTATAAACCAAGATCCCAACAGGGCATACATACTGGAGAACTGTCGCAGTTCCAGCATTGGTTTCCTGAATGGCAGAAAGATAGGCAAACTGGTTTAAGAAAAGCCCGAAAACTGCAAATAGTAACAGAGATAGTAGACTTTTTCTGTCTTTAAAAAAAGCATAGAGTTTATCCTTTGAAGTCGCATAGGATAAGATTACTAGTGCCAAGCCTGCAATGATAAGTCGTAAATTGGTCAAGACTAGAGCGGAAATCCCGTGTGCCATTAGGTATTGGCCACTGGTTCCAGACAAGCCCCAAGCAATCCCTGCCACTACTGTATACAGAGTTCCTTTTACGGTTTTTGACATACTTCTTCCTACTCCTCTTGACGAATCATTTCCATCACTTGGTTTCGATCGACTATCCACTGGGCACGCTCATCCTTCTCATACGTTCGATTGGATAGAAAGATAGCCGCTTCCTGCTTCTCCCGATTCCACATAATGAAGGTACCTGTATAACCCGTATGGTCGAGCCAAGCTCCTTCCAGATTCCATGATAGAGACCGCTCCTTATCATCTAAAGGAGAAAAATTTCGGCTCAATTCTGCAGCAAAATCATCTTTCAAGTAATGTTCCAGAAAGATCTGCAAATCCTTAACAGTCGAAAACAAACCAGCACTTCCAGCGTGTTTCCCTAATAGACGAGCTTTGGGATCATGAATGATTCCGGCCTCCACCCCTCTCACTGTTGGGACAGCTTGCTCAACGGGACCAAACTTGGTTCCCGTCATTCCCCATGGTTCCAAAACTTGTTCTTCTATAATCTGATCCAAGTCTTGGTTAAAGATTTTTTCCAAAAGAAAGCCCAAGAGTAAAAAGTGAACGTCCGAGTATAAGAAAGCAGGCTGACTTCGTCTGTTGAGGTGAAACATGGCTTCTTTTAATTCAGGGGCAGTCAAGAGATCCCGATTTGGAATAAAGGGGTCTAAGTCTGTTGCATGAGTCAGAAGTTGCCGTATAGTGATATCAGGATAATCACACTCCGGTAAAAAATCCGTCACCGGTCGATTAATATCTAATTTGCCCTGCTGCCACAAGAAGGTAAAAACCGTCCCCACTCCCACAACCTTACTCACACTAGCCAGATCATAAATCAAACCGCTCTCTGTTTTCAAGCCCCTTTCTGGATCACTCAATCCTAGATAAGACTCTTTCCATTCACCATCCTTATAATACGCAAAAGAGGCCCCGGGATAAATCCCTGCCTCGATTTGATTTTCTATTTTTCTTAGAATTTTTTCCAACTTCATGCTTCTTCAAACCACAATTCGATGTTATTGGTATCTTTACCAAGGAAGAATTTTTTAGACTTAGGGACAAAGTAGCCTGTCTTTTCAAATTTCTTACGAAGACTGGTTAGATCAAAATTTCTTACTAAAAATTTTAACATCGTCAAATCCCAAGTGACATTGTTTTCAACAGCCAAATCTGGTCCTTGCCCTTTCGTAAAGGTGATTGCTGGTGCTACTCCTTCAGGATCAAGTAAACTCTCTGTCCCTTCAGGTAAACGCAACTCCATAGAAACCTCAAATTGACTCACGTATTTTATACTTGTATTTGAATAAAATTCAGGAACAGTTTCCAGTGGAACCAAATCTCTTACATCATTTTCTGCATGAACAAGGATCACATCCTCTTCAGGTGAAACAATCTCAAAAGCATACCCACGGTTTCCTTTAAACAAGCGAGGAAGAGACTTCATTTGAGAAAGAAGGGCCTCGATTTCAGAAGGATCCTCAACCTTTATCAAGAGTCTAGCTAGCTTCTTAAGTCCTTCAACTCTACGAGTTCGCATGCTTGGAGCTTCTTCTAAAATCAATTTCTCCGTACCCGTCTGGTCGCCTAATGAAAGAAAGGCAGACTCTTCTAGTAAGGGTTTCATTCCTAGAGTTTCAATATAAAATATCTCATTTAATTTTCGATTATTAACTTTCAAAGTCGGAATGATCCGAACAATCTCATTCACATCCATAAGTTCCTCCAACTCTTTTATTTTAAAGGATTTTAGAATATTTTACAAGCCATATTTGTTTAAATTAGAAAATTTTCCAAGAAAAAAACTGGGTTTCCCCAGTTTCGTTTCTTATAGGTAAAGTAGTTTGAATAGTGCTACTGCTGCAATTCCCGCTGCAATTGGAGCTACAACCGGAACCCATGCATACCACCATTTTGAATCACCCTTGTGTTGACCAAGAACTGATTTTGGAAGGAGTTCGTGAAGAAGACGTGGTCCAAAGTCACGAGCCGGGTTCAAACCAGGTCCAGTAGGTCCACCGAGTGAAGTTACCAAGGCCATTACTAGGAAACCAAGCCCTAAATGAGCAACTGAAAGACCTGCTGCTGTGTGTGGTGCTATTTGAGCCTTAATAGCTAATTCAGAAAAGTCAACTGTTTGATTAGCCTGCGTTGCCATTTGCTTCATGTATTGCATTACTTCTGCACCAAAAAAGTTTTTAGTCATTCCTAGGGCTGCAAAGAACAAAATAAACGAACCGACAAACTCATTGATAAAACCATTTACACTTGCTGCGAAACGTGATTCTTTTGTACCGTGATCAACATTTGAAATCGTTGAGAAAGTACCCAAAATGTTATTAGAATTCTCTGTTTTCAAGTAGTAAGGACGGTGAGTTGCCACAACCATAGCTTGACCAAAAATCGCTCCTAAAACTTGCGCAAGGATGTAATATGGTACTTGTGCCCAAGGGAAAAGTCCACTCACAGCAAGTCCAAGTGTGAAAGCTGGGTTGATGTGGTTACCAGATACATTACCGAACATCAAGGCTGGGATCATAACCCCCATACCGTAACCAACCGCGATAACGAGCCAGCCACTTTGGTGACCTTTCGTACCTTTAAGTTCAACGTTAGCAACTGCACCATTACCAAGAATGATCAAAATGGCAGTTCCCAAAAATTCAGTGGCATATTTAATAGCCCATGTAAAATCCATTTGATAGATTCTCCTTAATTTTTTTAGACAATCCTTATTCTATCAATTTTTAGACCTTTTAGCAACAGATTTTCTAAAAGAATCTATGGAAAACGCTTTATTTAACTTATCTTTAAGAAAAGGGCAAAAGAAGTCAAACTCCCTTCATCCTTTTCGTTACTCTTGACGCTGACCAAAGTCTGCAATCATCTGCTCCATCTCTTGGCGACTTGGAGTAGTCAGCATATAAAGGTAATCCCCTTGTAGCTCTGCAAAGGCTGCTGGCATGATTTTTTTGACCTTGAATTGCTGACTGTATTTAGCAAGCAAGTCTTCTTCTGAATAGACATAGTTGGCATTTGCACGACGTGATGTAGCTAAACAGTATTGAGGTTCAAACTCTGATGCTGGGAACTCTTCTCCTGCGACAATCGCTGCATAGCCACGATAGAGGTCCAAGGAATGAGCAAAGTTATAAACGTCAATGGTAAAGCCACCTGCAGGACGATTATTGTACTCAATGGCAATGTAGTCGTCCCCTTCACGGAAAAACTCGATATGGAAAAAGCGTTCTTTCATACCAAATTCCTTGACAATGGCCTCGCCATACTTGCGCAGTTTGGGATCCATATCCTTGAGTACATAGTAGGAATTGTCCATCTTATAAATCATCAGATCAAGTGGAGTATGGGCATAATCGAAAGTCGTTGAAAAGACGATGTTGCCATCCTTGTCCACAAGCCCGTCAAAGGTACAGATTTCGCTAGAAGTGACAAATTTTTCAAAGAAATACACGGTTGAATGGTCCCATTCAGCCTTAAAGTGATTTACATCGTCTTCTGTCTCAAGCTTAAAGGTTGCTGCCGCTCCCACTCCATTATCAGGTTTGGCAATCATTGGTAGACCGATTTCGTTCACAGCTTTATCCACATCTGCTTCCGTCTGGATAACAGCTCCAGGTACCACAGGAACACCTGCTTTTTTGAAAAGTTTCTTCATTTCAGACTTAAACTTGGTCTTTTTGAGATCCTCTGGTTTGGCACCAAAGACATTAAATTGCTCACGAAGTGTTGCGTCCAGTTCAAGCCAGTATTCATTGTGGGACTCGATGCGGTCGATAGGACCATGTTTATAGAAAAGAAAGGCAACTGCACGTTTAACCTCATCGATATTTTCAAGATTATCAACTCGGAAATACTCAGTCAAGCTATTGCGCAATGGTTCATCTAGTTGTTCATAGGGTTCTTGCCCAATCCCTAGAACGGTGATGCCTTTATTGGCTAGCTCGATGGTAAACTGTTGAAAGTTTTGCGGATAGTAGGGAGAAATAACAAGGTAATTCATAGGCAACTCCTTTTATAGATACAGGTGTCCAAGAAAATAGGGCATTTGTTTACGCCACCATTCCCAGTCATGGGCGACATCGTGTCCCCATTCAGCAAACCAGGCTGGAATTTGTTTCTGGTCAAAGGCTTCTTTGAGCTTGTAGAAAGATGGTAGACCGTCTTGTTCCCAGGCACCAAGGCCCGTACAGACGACGATTTCTGCCTGACGGTAACGGTCGATAAACCATCCGTCGTTTTGATTCCAGATATAATCTACTGGTGAGTTTTGGTAAATAGCATCATCATTGTAGTAATCGCCAACGAAGAAACGTGCGTCGTAAACACCGCTGAGAGCAATCACCTTGGTGAAGACATCTGGATGCTGGAGGAAGAAATTAAGTGCATGGTAGGCCCCCATCGAGCAACCTGTCGTCATCATACCATCAAACCAACCTGTCTTATGCTTGATAAAAGGAATGGCTTCCTCAATTACATAGCGTTCGTAGGCGCGGTGCATCTCCGCCTGGTCATGACCATTTTTCCAAGTAGCCAGCCAGCTCTCACTGTCCACACTGGAGAGAGTAAAGAACTGGACGCGACCTTCCTCGATAAAGGAAGCACAGGCGTCAATCATGCCAAAATCATAGTATTCGTTGTGACTGCCACCAGATGAAGCAAAAACAACAACTGGAATCCCAGCATGTCCGTAACGGTTAAGGTACATTTCACGATTAAGATTGCCACTCCAGTGGCTAAGGTTTTCAATATGCATCGGCTTTCTCCTTTCTTAACTTACCATTTCTCTGCAAAAAATCGGAGACAGTCTGGTAGATTTTCCGACCATGGAATCTCACTATGGATGGCTCCAGACTGAACTTTCAAGACAAGATTATCCAAGCCTACTCCACCTGCAATCAAATCATGATAATAACGAAGCGACGAATCGATATAGGCTTGCTTGATATTGCCAGCCATTAGGGTCTTGTCCGTATCGTCTGCTTCTTCTGTCCCTACATAGATGAAAATGCGCTGTTCAGGCGTCAATTTCTTACGCTCGATATAGCGGTTAAAGGCTTCTTGGTGAAGCCAGTTGGCAGATGAAAAGACACCTAGACAACCAATTCGGTCTTGGTACTCTAGTCCGATAAACTGAGTAATATTGCCTCCTAGTGACGAACCAATCATAGCCGTGTGCTGGCGATCAGCTTTGGTACGATAGGTTTCATCGATAAAAGGCTTGACCACCTCCATGACAAACTCGGCATACTCCACACCCTTACCGCCAAACTGCTGCCCTGGTATAGGAGATTCTTGAAACTTCCAAGCCGCATACTCATTCATCCGTCCCATGCCGTCATTATCTATGGCAACGACAATCATGCGACTGATATCTGGATTTCGCTTAATAGCTGGAATAATTTTCCAAGAGTGTCCGATATAAGACTCCTTGCTGTAAAAGACATTTTGCCCATCATGAAAGTAAACTACAGGATAAAAACGGTCTGTGTCCTTCTCGTAGTCCTTAGGCAGAAGAACACGCACACGACGCTCCTTTCCTGTATAAGGAACCTTAAGTTTGTGTTCTTTCATTTTTAAGTAAAAGTAGGAATGATTCATTGTCAGAAAACTCTCTATATTCAAAATTTTATCTCATTATACCATAAAAATAGAAAAAAAGTCAGTAAATGTCCATTTTAAGGATAAATAACTAACTTTTTTCATTTGTTTTTCTGAATTCTTCTGGATTTTCTGATTAGAGGAGATTGTCAATCAAGTTATCAACTTCATCTTTTTTAGCTTGAGGTGTAATCTCAGTAATCATAATCCCTGCCACTGCTCGCTCAACCAAGCCTTCAACATCCATGCGTGCTTCATACTGCTCCGCATTCTTAATCTTAGGATTGGTCTTAGGACGGTCAGGAGCAAAAATAGTACAGCAATCTTCAAAAGGCTGGATTGAAATTTCAAAGGTATCGATTTCCTGAGCGATGTCAATGATTTCCAACTTGTCCATCGTAACCACAGGGCGGATGATAGGGGTGTTGGTCACAGCGTTGATAGCCTGCATACTTTCAAGAGTTTGGCTAGCTACTTGACCAAGACTTTCCCCATTGATGATAACTAAACCATTTCGTACCTCACGGATACGGTCAGTAATGCGCATCATAAAACGACGCGTCAAGGTCATGAGGTAGGCTTCTGGCGCCTTAGCCTTGATTTCCTCTTGAATCTCTGTGAAAGGCACTTCGATAAACTGGATATTGCCGCCAAACTTGGTTAATTTACGGGTCAAATCTTGGGCCTTTTTAAGGGCACCAGGACTTGTGTAAGGTGGGCTGGCAAAGTGAACGGCCTCAATATCTACTCCACGTTTAAGGGCTAAATAACCTGCCACAGGCGAGTCAATCCCTCCTGACAACATGAGCATCCCCTTACCAGAAGTCCCCACAGGCAAGCCACCTGCTCCTCGAATAGTCTCATAAGAAATATAAGCCGCTTCCTCACGAATCTCCACCTGAAGATTGATATCAGGATTTTTCATTTGAGCTTGGACATTTGGAATTGCCTCAAATACAGCTCCACCAAGTGTTTGGTTGAGTTCACGACTATCGAGCTCAAAGTTGTGATCGCTACGCTTACTAGAAATCTTAAAGGTCATGCCTTCCTTGTAGATATCTGTCACAATCTCTTGGACAGAAGACTTCAGAACTTCTACAGATTTTTCAACCTTATATACTGGAGAAAAATTTTGAATCCCAAAGACTTGTTTGAGAGATTCTGCAACTGCTGTGTAGTCGGCTCCATTGAGGTAAACGTGGGCACGGTCGCGATCAGCGGTTACCTTAACTTGGGGATAAATGGACAAAACGCCCGAAATGTTATTGCGAAGTTTATGGATGAACCGCATACGGTTTTTACCCTTGGTTGACAACTCTCCGTAGCGAATCATAATTTCTGAATACTGCATGAATGCTCCTATCTTACTTTTCTAGTTTGATTGTAAATTAATTTTAGCTTGGTCAAAAACTGCTCAACCTGACTCATATCGTTTTCAAGGTCCAGACTTAGACGCACAGCTGACTGGGCCTTATCTTTGTCCACTCCCATGGCAATCAAGGTCCCCGCAGGTTTTCCAGCCTTGGATGAACAAGCCGAGGTTGTGGAGATGAAAATATCATAGTCTTCAAATACGTGAACAATGACTTCACCACGAACACCCTTGATTCCAAAAGTCAGGATATGAGGGGCAAAGTCTTCCTCATCTGAAAAGACAAAAATATCTGGATAGTCCAAAAGCGCTTGGCGAATGACTGATTTCATCTGCCCTGCCTTATTAGTAAAGATATCTAACTTTTCCATAGACAAACGGAGGGCCTTGGCTGTCGCTGCAATTCCTGCCACATTCTCAGTTGTCGAACGATAGTCTCCCTCTTGACCACCACCTGTCAAAAGAGGCGTAATTTTCTTACCAGACTTGATATAGACAAAGCCGACTCCTCGAACACCATGAAATTTATGACTCGAAAAGGTCGCAAAATCCACTCGATCTGTCAGATATTTTTCAGTCGGAATCTTAGCGAGTGCCTGAACCGCATCAACATGGAAGGAAATGGTCGGCTTATCTGCTAACAGTTTCGAAATAGCCTCAATAGGCTGGATAGAGCCAATTTCGTTGTTAACTGCCATGATGGAGACAAGAGTCGTATCAGGACGTATCAAATCTGCTAATGCTTCAACATCCACAAATCCTCTGCTATCAACTGGAGCAATATCCACCTCAAAACCTTGATTTTTCAGCCAGAGGGCTGACTCCTTGACTGCTGGATGCTCAATAGCTGATACGATGATGTGCTTGCCAAACTGGGCTTTTTCAAAGGCCACACCTTTGATGACCCAGTTATCTCCTTCTGTTCCACCAGAAGTAAAGAAGATTTCATCACTCTTCTTGCCAATCAAATCTGCAATTTGCTGCCGGGAAGCATCTAAAATTCGTGTTGCCTGATCTCCCAAACGATGGAGACTGGATGGATTTCCTACAATTTTCGAAGCGACCTGCGTATAGGTTTCAAGTGCTTCAGGATAAGGCTTGGTCGTTGCCGAATTATCAAAGTAGATCATGTTTTCTCACGCTTTCTAAAATCACTTCTTCTATTGTATCATGAAACGAAGCTTGCGACAAGAAAGGGCAAGTCCTCTTTTTTTAAGATTTTTTTAAAGAAATGAGGTATAATAAATCATAATTAAAGGAGAGTATCATGTCTAACTATCATAGAACTTCAAAACCAAAAACAGAACACATCAAAAAGGGATTTACTGTCTTTCAAAAAACGATTGCTACCATCGGTAGTATCCTTGGTCTCATCACTGCTACTATTACCATCATGAACGCTATGGATAATAACAAAAACAACAAAAAAGAACCAACGACAACTCAAACAACTGTTGTCAAGGAGATTCAAAAGGAATCCCCTCAGGAAAATACTACACCTAACAAGGACAACACTTCTACTAAAGAAAATACCCCGCAAGAAGAAACTCCTCAATCCAATAAAAAGGAAGAGCAAAAAGAAGAGAAGAAAACAACAACTCAGGGTTCTTCTACACCTTCCTCAACAAAAGAAACAACTGATAGTGGAAACTCGTCCAAAACGACTAGTTCCGAAAACAAAAGCAATCAATAACTACTAAAATAGCTTCCTTCCAGCTTTGGAAAGAAGCTATTTTTTATTGTTGCAATACTTTTCGTGGTTTGGTTCCTTCAGCTGGACCGATAACACCCGCCATTTCGAGTTCTTCCATAAGGCGGGTCGCACGGTTAAATCCAACCGACAAACGACGCTGAATCATCGAAGCGCTAGCTTTCTGAGTTTCGATAACCAAAGCCTTAGCTTCTTCAAAAAGCGGATCGCCGCCAGCTTCACCATCTGAAAATTCTCCTTCATTTTCAGAAACCTCACCTGGATCAAAACTCTCATCGTAGTCCGCATCCGCCTGAGCCTTGATGAAGTTTACAATGCGCTCGACATCGTCATCTGAGATGAAGGATCCTTGTAGACGGACTGGGTGATTTTCATCGATTGGTTTAAAGAGCATATCTCCTCTACCAAGCAATTTTTCTGCTCCATTTTCATCCAAGATGGTTCGTGAGTCTGTACCTGATGAAACTGCAAAAGCCACACGAGACGGGACATTGGCCTTGATAAGACCAGAGATAACATCGACTGATGGACGTTGCGTTGCGAGAATCATGTGAATCCCTGCGGCACGCGCCTTCTGTCCGAGACGAATGATGGCATCTTCCACTTCCTTGCTAGCCACCATCATGAGGTCTGCCAACTCATCTACAATGACAACAATTAAAGGCAGCGCTACTTGTTTGTACTCGGATTGGCTATTAAATTCCTCGACCTTAGCATTGTAACCAGCGATATTTCGCACACCAACCTTAGCGAAGAGTTCATAACGGTTTTCCATCTCATCCACAACCTTTTGCAGAGCCTTGCTGGCCTTGCGTGGATTGGTCACAACTGGAATCAAGAGATGAGGAATGTCATTGTAAACCGATAACTCAACCATCTTTGGATCCACCATCATAAACTTGACTTGGTCTGGTCTTGCTTTCATAAGAATGCTAGCGATAATACCGTTAACTGCGACTGATTTTCCTGATCCTGTCGAACCTGCAACAAGTAGGTGGGGCATCTTAGAAAGGTCAAAGGTGCGAGCAGTTCCATTGACAGCCTTCCCTAGGGGAATTTCGAGGAGATTCTCTGGTTTAGTCTGAGACTGTTCCCAGAGCTCACGGAAGGAAACAGTCGCAATTTCAGAGTTAGGAACCTCAATTCCGACTAAGGATTTACCAGGTATTGGAGCCTCAATCCGAACATCCTTGGCCGCCAGAGCAAGCGCTAAGTCGTCTGCCAGATTGGAAATGCGGTTAACCCGTACACCGACTGCTGGTTTGACTTCATACTTGGTTACTGATGGGCCGATTTCAGCCCGTTCAACCGTTACCTTGATACCGAAGCTAGCAAAGGTTTCTTCTAAGATTTTGATATTTTCTCGAACAATCTTCTTTTCCTTGGACTGATCTTTGGGTTTATCTGGCGCAAAGAGTTGCAAGCTTGGTAGCTTGTATTCGAGGGCTTCCTTGGCAGAAAAATCAACCTGCACCTCTTCATCCTCAAAGTCTTCTTCCACATCTGGAACGTCAAAATCAGCTTGAGGGAGGATAATCTCGGGTTCACTCCATTCTTTTTCAGGAATTGGTGGAAGATCATAGTCTGGAACTTCTGGTAAGATTTCTCCAGTTTCAGGATCTACAGGAGGAAGCGGTAGTGCATCCTGTTCTTCTTGTTCTCTCTTGATTCTTGCTGCTTCTTCAGCTTCTTGACGAGCCTTCTCTTCTTCTCTCTTGATGAAGCGTTCCTGTTTTCTCTGTTCCTGTTTTTCCATGAAGGATCTGAACTGAGCTCCAATAAAGGCTGCAACATCATAAATAGACCAAGGACTAACCAAGAGTGCCCCAACTAGAATCAAAAGAACTCCAATAAAGTACGACCCGATATTTGAGAAAAGAAAGGCTATGGGAATATAAAGTCCGACACCAAGCAAGCCTCCACCAGCGAAGCTAGTCACCCGCATACCAGTCAGGTCCGTCATAACTTGAGACAGGGTCCCTTTTAGAACTGACTGCTCCAAGCCATATTTCCAAACCAAGTAGGCCTCAAAAATCAAGAGAAAGCCAGCAAAGATACAGAGAAATCCTGACAGAAGTCCCTCTTGCTTGCGGATCCATTTAAATAGAAAAAGATAAATGAGAAGGGCACCAATGGCCACATAGGCCAAACTTCCGACCACCAGTCGAATGAGATTGTAAAGAGTGACACCTGCTGCACCAAGTTTAAGGGCTGCAATAATCAACAATAAGGCAATTCCTAAGGAAATCAACATCCTCTGAATAGCCTGTTTTCTTTCAAGTTCTGCTTTAGACGGTCTCCGTCTTGTTTTTGTAGTATTCTTGTTTGCCATTCTTTTATTATACCATATTTCACAGCCATTTCGAATAGAGAAAAAGATTGCACCAAATGGTAACAATCTTTCTATTCTAATCCATTTTATGCTTGTGGCTTGCGTAGGTAACCATAAACCACACCACTTACAATTGCACCAACCAGGACAGAGGCAAGGTAAAGGAGGGCATTTGAAGTAAGGGCGATAACGAAGATTCCTCCGTGTGGCGCCATGAGTTTGATTCCTGCAAGACCAACAAGTCCTCCTGCTACTGCAGAACCAAGGATGAAGCTTGGAATCGCACGAGCTGGGTCAGCGGCACCAAATGGAATCGCACCCTCAGTGATAAATGACAAGCCCATGATGATATTTGTCAAACCAGAGTTGCGTTCTTCTTTGGTAAATTTGTCTTTGAAAAGAAGGGTTGCGACAAAGATTGCAAGTGGAGGCACCATTCCTCCAGCCATAACTGCTGCCATGGCTACAGAACCGCCTGAAGAAACAGTCGCTGCAAGCGTACCTGTACCAAAGACATAGGCTGCTTTATTGACAGGTCCACCCATATCAACAGCCATCATACCACCAAGAACGATACCGAGAAGGACCGCTGAGCCTCCTCCAAGTCCGCCAAGGAAGTCATTCATAGCAGTGTTGATTGCTGCCATTGGAATGTTGACAGCCAGCATGACAAATCCTGTCAAAATAGTTCCAAGAAGTGGCAAGAGAAGGATTGATTTAGCACCTTCAAGTGAACGGGGAACTTTAACGTATTTCTTGATAGCAAGAACCAAAGCTCCTGCGATAAATCCACCAACAAGGGCACCTAGGAAACCAGATGATACACCTGCAAGAGTTGAAGTTGCTTCACCACCTGCGGCATAAGGAATTTTACCAAAGGCAAAACCTTCTTTGGCAATAGCACCAGCCACAAAACCAGCTACCAAACCTGGTTTTTCAGCAATAGAGTAGGCTACATAACCAGCAAAGACTGGAAGCATCAAGCCAAAGGCAGCCCCACCGATTTTCATGAACATGGAAGCTAGCTCATGGTAGGATCCGAGATTGCCAAGACTATCCTGTGGCACACCAAAAGCTCCGTCGATCAAGAAAGCAAGGGCAATCATGATACCACCACCGATAACGAATGGCAACATTTGAGATACACCACTCATCAAGTGTTTGTAGAAAGCACCACCGATACTTTGTTTTTCATTGCTTGCTGTTGTAGCTTTTGCTCCATTAGTTGCACGATAAACTTCAGCATCTCCTGAAAGAGCCAAGTTGATCAACTCTTCCGTCTTACGGATACCGTCAGCAACTGGACGATTAATCAATGGTTTGCCATCGAAACGATCCATCTCGACCGCCTTGTCTGCTGCGATGATAACAGCTTTAGCCTTACGGATGTCTTCTGCAGTTAGTTGGTTACCTACACCACTAGCACCGTTGGTTTCAACCTTGATACCAACACCCATTTCAGCGGCAACCTTTTGAAGGGCCTCTTGGGCCATGTAAGTGTGGGCAATACCTGTTGTACAAGCTGTAACAGCTACGATAAAGTCGCCAGAGTCATTAGCAGGTACTGAGATAGGCTCCTCAGCTTTTTCTGAAGCTTGGTTAAATAGTTCGATAACTTGATCTGCAGATGTTACTTGGCGAAGTTTGTCAGCAAAACCGTCTTTCATCAAGTATTGAGACAATTCTGCCAAGGCTGCTAAGTGAGTATCATTTGCACCTTCTGGAGCAGCAATCATGAAGAAGAGGTCTGTTGGTTGCCCATCCAAGCTCTCATAGTCAACACCCTTGTTTGACTTGGCAAAGAGAACTGTTGCTTCTTTGACAGCAGAGTTTTTACTGTGAGGCATAGCGATTCCATCACCCAAACCAGTAGAAGTTAGAGCTTCACGCGCTAAGATTCCTTCTTTAAAGATTTCAAAATCCGTCACATAACCGTGATCTACCAAGCTATGAATCATCTCTTCGATAGCTGCTGTTTTTTCAGTCGCCTGCAAATCCAGCAACATGACATCTTTTCTCAATAGGTCTTGAATTTTCATCGTTTTTCTACCTCAACTTTTTCATATGTTTCTTTAATAAATTCCGCTGTTGCCAAGTCATCCGAGAAGGTAGTTGCTGTTCCACAAGCTACTCCCCACTTGAAGGCTTCTACTGCGTCTTTTGATTTGACAAATTCACCGGTAAATCCAGCAACCATAGAGTCACCAGCACCAACTGAATTTTTGACCGTTCCCTTGATAGGTTTTGCGAAGTAAGCTCCTTCAGATGTGATAAGGAGGGCACCGTCCCCAGCCATGGAGATGATAACGTTTTGAGCACCTTTAGCTAACAATTCTCGAGCATATTTCTCGATTTCATCTAAACTTTCAAGTTTCACTCCAAAGATAGCTCCAAGTTCGTGATTGTTTGGTTTAACCAAAAGTGGCTGGTAGTCTAAACTATCAATCAAGGTCTGTCCTTCAAAGTCACAAACCACTTGCGCACCAGTCTGGCGTGTCAATGCAATCAAATCCTTATAGATAACATTGCCTAGGTTCTTAGCGCTTGAACCTGCAAACACAACCGTATCTTCTGCTGTCAAACTAGATAAAATAGCTTTCAATTCTTCTAGCTGAGCTGGTTCCACATTTGGACCCGTTCCATTGATTTCTGTTTCTTGGTCTGCTTTGATTTTAACATTGATACGAGTATCTTCTGCTACTTGGACAAAACGTGTTTCGATTTCCTCTTCTGCTAGAGTATCTGTGATAAATTTACCAGTAAATCCTCCGATAAATCCAGTCGCTGTATTTGGAATACCCAAGCGTTTCAAGACACGACTGACATTGATTCCTTTCCCACCAGCAAACTTATCATCACTGTCCATACGATTGACACTACCGACTTGAACTTGGTCCAAGCGCACGATATAGTCAATGGATGGATTGAGTGTGACTGTATAAATCATACTTCTATTACCTCCGTTTTCTCCTTAATAGCCTGCAAGAGCTCATGCCCTTGACTTGTAATAACAATGGCGCGTTTAAGTGGTGCTACCTTGGCAAAGCAAGTTTGTCCAATCTTAGACGAATCAACCAAGACATAGGTTTGTTTGGCATTCTCTAAAATAGCACGCTTAACGGCTCCCTCCTCCATATCAGGAGTCGTATAATAACCATCGTCGACACCATTCATCCCGATAAAGGCACGGTCAAAGTGCAATTGATTGATTTGGTTAAGAGCCACTCCACCGATACATGCATCTGTTGCCATCTTGACACTTCCTCCAACCATGACAGTTGGAATCTGTTTTTCAACCAACTGAACTGCATGGTGAATGGAGTTGGTCACAACTGTAATATTCTTATTAACCAATTCCTTGATTAAAAAAGCAGTTGTTGTGCCAGCATCGATAAAGATAACATCTTTCTCCTTAATAAGAGAGGCTGCTTTCTGAGCCAGTAGCTTCTTCTCTTGAAGGTTTTTGACAGATTTTTCTTGGATGGTTTCTTCTTCCTGCAAGGAGTGGGGTAATTCTGCTCCACCATGCACACGGCGAAGCTTGTTTTCCGCCTCCAACTCATCCAAATCTCTTCGTACCGTTGATTCTGATGTTTCTAATAGATTAACCAATTTTTCTAGGGAAACTACATGATGTTGATTTAACTCCTCTAAAATCAGTTGCTTCCGCTCAGTTTTTAACACCAAATCACCTCCTGTTATCGTTTACACTATTCATTCTAGCACAATTTCTATCAAAGTCAAGCATTTTTTATCATTTTCTTTCAAATTCTATCATTTTCCTTATTTCCAAAATTTTTATTGCAAGATAAGTGGCTTTATGGTAGACTATTTGAGTAAGTATTGGAAGATTACTCAAGAGGCTTAAGAGGCCGTGTTGGAAACGCGGTAGGCGTGTAACAGCGTGCGTGGGTTCGAATCCCATGTCTTCCGTAGAAAAACAAAAACTGCATTTCGGTGCAGTTTTTTATCACAAGTATTTAAAAATCAAATAATACAAACACTATATGATTTCATAAAACAAAAGGATATAGATTTCTAGGATACGACAAAAATGTTGTATCCTTTTTTAGCAAAAGAATACCAAGGAATACAAAAGGCAAAAACAAAAAACGTTGATTTAACAACGTTTTTCCAAGGTTGGTGAAAGAATAATGGAGCCGGTGGGAGTCGAACCCACGTCCAAACACCTGCCAACATATTTGTCTACAACCATAGGTTATGTATTGTTTTAACAGTCCCTCGACACATAACTCAAGCCTAGGAACTGCGAGTCTATTAATCTCTTATCAAACCACTAGACAAGGCTTGATCGTATCTCGCTAATCATAAGACCTGTCATTGAACACGAGCAATTCAAATCAGGTCACGCCTGCTGGTTTTTAGGCAGCTAAAGCGTAAGAAGTGTTATTTTTTGCAGTTATATTTAACTGAGCGTTTACGTCGCCACACGGGTTGCAAAATATGCCTCATAATGCCTGTCGAATCCGTAACGACCCCAAAAGACGATAGAACCATTATAACCTATCTTCATGAAAAATGCAAAATCAAGCCACCTCTTTAGAAAAGAACCCCTTTTAAGGCTTCCGATAAGGCTTGATAACCGGCTACACTTAGATGGAGGCCATCTGTTGTATAGTCTTTTTTGAGTTGTCCTTCTGAATCTATCAAACTATCATAAACAGGCACAAAATCTACCTGCATATAGGCGGATGTTAGAGCCTCATAGGCTTGATTCCATTCTCTAATCTTTTCATTGGTTCGGATATAAACAGTCTGCTTGTATTTCTCTCCCTCATTGACTGGCAGAATAGAAAGGAGCTTTATTTGTGACAACGGATAATCTCGGGCAATTGATTGGATAACTCGCTCAAGATTATCCAAAGCTTCATTCAAGGGAATATCTTTCCCAATATCATTTGTCCCAATTAAGAGAACAATTTGATCCACAGCATCACCATAAAGATGGGCGTCTAGATTCTCTAATAAAAGTCTCGTCTGGTAGCCTCGGATGCCACGATTAACAATCGTCTTGGCAGTTCCCAACAACTCTTGAAGAGGGCAATACTCCACTATCGAATCACCAATAAAGATGATATCTGGCTCTAGAACAGATACTTGATTCAATTCACGATACTTGGTTTGAATCTTTGCCTGCTCCTTTAAGAGCCAATTCTCTAATAACTGTACTGCCACCTTATCCCTCTTTCTCTAACCAATTTTCTAGAACTTGATACACACCCGCCTGGCTGTTGGCTGGTGCCAGGGCAGTCGCAACTGCCTTGACATTATCATCTGCATTTTCCATCGCATAGGCAATTCCAGCCAGCTCTAACATTTCAATATCGTTTTCGCTATCACCAAAAGCCATGATTTGTTCTGATGTCAAATCCCAGCGCTTGAGTAATTCTTCCAATCCCCAAGCCTTGTGAACCCCAGCCTGTAGGATATCGATACAACCATAACCACTGGAAACAGCTCTTACATGCCCATTAAAGAGGTCATTTATTTCCCGCAAAACAGAACTAGAGCGTTCTTCACCGACGACCATACTCATCTTTAACACTCCACCGAAGAGGCCCGAGCTGAGCTCTTCAACAAAGTTTGTATGCCGATAGAGTTTTTCAATCATCTCAGGAGTCATAAATTTATCAAGTTCTGTAAAAACAGTTCCTTTCTTGACAAAACTCCCGTTCATACTAGTGACAACAAATTGATCTCGACACTCCCTCCCTTTAAAATGAACTAAAGCCTTGTCAACCATAGCATTATCCCAGATCTGTGCTTGAATCAGTTTATTATTTTCAAAAATACGCGCCCCATTGGCAACGACTAGGACAACTCTACTCGCCAAATGTTTAAGCAATTGTCTCATACGATGAACTTCATTCCCCGTCGCAATGACAAAACGGATATCCCTTTGATCCAGCTGATCTAAAATCTTTTCCAAGCGGGGCAGATCCAGCTGACCTCTCGGGTCTAGCAAGGTTCCATCCATGTCTGTTGCAATTAATTTAATCGTCATCCTATCTCCTTTAGGGTGAGCACCTACCACTTCAACCCTACATGTTCATTCATTTCTTTATAGGCCGTGTCAATTCGTTCCTTGGTCGCCTCGTCCAACTGATCACGATGACTGCCTCCCTCGATGAAGTCCTCTAGGATATAGGTCTGATAGAGGAAGAGCGGATAGCCTTCTGGAGAGTAAGTACCTTTTGGAGTTCGATTAACCCAAGTTGGATGCGCTTTAGCAGTTTCAATCCTTGTCTTGCCATCTTTTTTCTTAATGGTCACATCCATGAGAACTCCTCGCTCCGTCCACTTGGCATTTTCCTCGTCTTGCATGGTTTCAATGCGCTGGTTTGAGAGGAAATTCCCCATGGAGTAGATGATCAATTTTTTGTCACCATCTTTTTCAACGGTTTCAGCAGGTTCAACGACATGAGGATGCCCTCCAAAGATAATATCAGCTCCCCAGTCAATCATCTTATGGTACAGTGTTTTCTGTTCTTCCGTCGGTTCTAGCTGGTACTCAATTCCCATCTGAGGCATGATGACAGTAATATCCGCCTCTTGCTCAGCTCGTTCGATTTCCGCCTTCATCTTATCTTCATTCAGGTCAGAAAGATAGCGATTATAATCCTCTTGAGAGATATACTGCTCAATGCCATTAAAACCGTAAGAATAGGCTAGGAGAGCTACCTTGATACCATTGACTTCCTTGATAACTAGTGGAGCTTGGTCACGGGATTCATGTGTGTAGACTCCTATGGGTGTCATCCCTGCCTTTTCAATAGCTTCTGCTGTCGAAACCACTCCCTCAATTTGAGAATCCAAGATGTGATTATGAGCCAAGTCTAGAACTTGGTAGCCTGCATCCTTGATCGCATCCATGACTTCCCCTGGTGCATTAAAGAGAGGATAGCCTGCCAAGTAGTGGTCCTTGTTCACCGTTCCTTCAAAGTCACCAAGCACTAAATCCGCTTGTTTGAGCCAGGGTTTTACATACTCAAAATTTTCATGGAAATCATAGGTTCCATCTTCTTTCAGAGCTGTTCGGTAGATAGGAATATGGTAGAGAAGGTCACCATTTGCCATGATACGAGCTGTCGTTTCGGCAGACTGATTTTCCTTAGACTGACTAGACGTCTGAGCAGAATCAACTGTTTGACCACTCGGACTTGTTCCCTTGTTCCCTTGTACTGCTTGGGTCAACAAGTTCAGCCCCATAGACAAGGAAACTGCAAGCAACAGCACCGTAATAAACTGGGCATTTGTCCAAGATTTATAATTCCTAAAGAAACCAATACTACTCTTCAACAATCCAAAAATAGGACCATGAGACCATCTATCTTGTCGCTTTTCCATCTTTATTCCCCCCTTGCTTTTACTGCAAGTCTTTTCTTTTATTATACCACAGACAAAAGAGGAATACCGTTTATTATATTATTTTTTAGGAACTTCTGTGACTTTCTTTCTCGCCTATTTTGTGTTATCATGTAGAGGTAATGAAAGGAGAGAAAATGTCTGCTATAGAACGTATTACAAAAGCTGCTCATTTAATTAATATGAACGATATTATCCGTGAGGGGAACCCAACTTTACGCGCGGTTGCTGAGGAGGTCACTTTCCCACTGTCTGACCAGGAAATCATCCTTGGAGAAAAGATGATGCAATTCCTCAAAAATTCTCAGGATCCTGTTATGGCTGAGAAAATGGGCTTGCGTGGTGGTGTTGGATTGGCTGCTCCTCAGTTAGATATCTCAAAACGCATTATCGCTGTTTTAGTGCCAAATATTGTGGAAGAAGGTGAAACTCCTCAGGAAGCCTACGACCTGCAAGCTGTTATGTACAATCCAAAAATCGTCTCTCACTCTGTTCAGGACGCCGCCCTCGGTGAAGGAGAAGGGTGCCTATCTGTCGACCGTGTAGTTCCAGGCTATGTTGTTCGTCATGCCCGCGTCACTGTTGACTACTTTGACAAGGACGGCGAAAAACACCGCATCAAGCTTAAAGGATACAACTCCATCGTTGTCCAACATGAAATTGATCACATCAACGGAATCATGTTCTACGATCGTATCAATGAAAAAGACCCATTTGCAGTTAAAGATGGTTTACTGATTCTTGAATAAAGAAAATCCCGTTGCAAGACGGGGTTTTGTGTTATAATAGAGGCATGAAAACAAATGATATTGTCTATGGCGTCCATGCCGTTACTGAAGCCCTCCTTGAAAATACAGGAAACAAACTCTACCTCCAAGAAGATCTAAGGGGAAAGAATGTTGAGAGAGTCAAGGAACTGGCTGCTGAGAAAAAAGTCTCCATCTCTTGGACCTCAAAAAAATCCCTATCTGAGATGACCGAAGGCGCTGTTCACCAAGGCTTTGTCCTAAGAGTCTCTGAATTTGCCTATAGCGAGCTGGATCACATCCTTGCAAAAACACGCCAAGAAGAAAATCCACTTCTATTGATTCTGGATGGTCTAACTGACCCTCACAACTTAGGTTCTATCTTAAGGACTGCTGATGCGACCAATGTTTCAGGTGTCATCATTCCCAAGCACCGTGCCGTCGGAGTGACTCCTGTCGTTGCCAAAACGGCCACAGGTGCTATTGAGCATGTACCGATTGCGCGAGTGACCAACCTCAGTCAAACTCTAGACAAACTCAAGGATGAAGGCTTCTGGACCTTTGGAACGGATATGAACGGTACTCCTTGCCACAAGTGGAATACAAAAGGAAAAATCGCCCTCATCATCGGAAATGAAGGAAAAGGCATCTCTAGCAACATCAAAAAACAGGTTGATGAGATGATTACCATTCCCATGAATGGACATGTTCAAAGCCTCAATGCCAGTGTTGCTGCAGCCATTCTCATGTACGAAGTTTTCCGAAATAGACTATAAAAAAAGTTTCCAGTCATCTGATTGGAAACTTTTTTATGATTATACTCAATGAAAATCAAAGAGCAAACTAGGAAGCTAGCTTAAGACAGCTCAAAGCACTGCTTTGAGGTTGTGGATAGAACTGACGAAGTCAGTACCCATACCTACGGCAAGGCGAAGCTGACGTGGTTTGAAGAGATTTTCGAAGTGTATTAACTATGTTCTGTAATAAATTTGTAAGCTTCTTGACCAGCGATAGCCCCATCTCCAACTGCTGTTGTTACTTGGCGAAGGTCTTTCTGGCGAACATCTCCAACCGCAAAGATACCGTCAACGGCAGTTTTCATGTGGTTATCTGTCACAATCCAGCCAGCCTGATCTTGAATATTCAAATCTTTGACAAAATCGCTAACGGGATCCAAACCAACATAGATAAAGACACCACCAAAGGCTTGCTCTGTTATTTGACCTGTTTTTACATTTTCAAATACGACAGATTCTACTCGGTTTTCACCTTTGATTTCCTTGACGACAGAGTCCCAGATAAAGTTGACTTTCTCATTAGCAAAGGCACGGTCTTGCAACACCTTTTGGGCACGAAGTTGGTCGCGACGGTGAACAATGGTAACAGTCTTGGCAAAGCGAGTCAAGAAGAGGGCTTCTTCTACCGCTGAATCTCCACCACCGACTACGAGCAAGTCTTGGTCACGGAAGAAAGCTCCATCACAGACTGCACAGTAAGAAACACCACGACTGTTCAGTTCTTCTTCTCCGGGAACTCCCAAAAGACGGTGTTTTGACCCAGTTGCCACGATGACAGTACGGGTTTCGTAAACTTGATCATCAGTGATTACCTTCTTATAGTCACCCTTGTCTTCAATATTTTCAACATAGCCATAAAGATGCTCTACTCCAAGGTTTTCAAGTGGTTCAAACATCTTTTCAGCCAATTCAGGTCCACTGATATTGGCATAACCTGGATAGTTTTCGATATCAGATGTGTTATTCATTTGCCCGCCTGGCAGACCACCTTCAATCAAGCCTACTTTCAGATTGCTTCGAGCAGCATATAAGGCAGCGGTCATTCCCGCAGGTCCAGCACCGATAATAATCGTATCGTACATTTCGATTCCTTCTTTCTTGTTGTAACTATCTTTATTCTAACTTATTCTTGCTAGTCACGCAAGGATTATGCCTTGAAAACCAAGAGCAAACTCATGACGGCAAAGGATAACACCGGAACGACCAAAACTCCAATCATAATCATATCATAGAGATGAGCTTGACGAGCCTTGGCTGTCTTGTCCACACCAGACATGGCTCTCAATCCAATCCAAATCCCCAGAAAAATCACGACAAGGATGGTCGTTAAGATCAAACTCTCGAAATATAAAGAAAACAGTTGCAGCAGCATGATCTCTCTCGTTTCTATCTTTTTTAAAGAGTAAACTCAGCTAGTCCAACTAACTGAGTTTTCCTTTTTCTATTATATCAAATATAAGTCCGTTTGTAACTAGCGAAGAATTCTTTTGTCCGTTCTTCTTTTGGATGATTGATGATTTCATCCGGTGTGCCAGACTCGATGATTTTCCCTTTATCTAGGAATAAAACCTTGTCTGCCACTTGGGTTACAAAAGACATATCATGACTGACCAAAATCATGGTCTGACCTGACTTGGCAGCATCTGCAATAGACTTTTCTACTTCACCGACCAACTCCGGGTCAAGGGCTGAAGTGGGCTCGTCCAAGAGCAAGACATCTGGTTTCATAGCAAGCGCACGCGCGAGGGCAACCCGTTGCTTTTGTCCACCTGATAAGTGGCGAGGGTAATGGTTTTCACGGTCAGAAAGACCAACTTTAGCCAACTCTTCCTTGGCGATTTTTGTTGCTTCCTCATCCGATAATTTCTTGACAACAACCAAACCTTCCTTAACATTGTCAAGAGCAGTTCGGCGTTCAAACAAATTAAACTGTTGGAAAACCATAGACAACTTGCGACGAAGGGTTAGGATTTCTTCTTGGCTAATCTGAGAAAAATCAACTTTAAAATTGTCAATCTGAATCGTTCCACTATCTGGAGTTTCAAGATAGTTCAAACTACGAAGAAAGGTTGATTTCCCAGCTCCAGATGAACCAATCAAGGCCACTACCTCCCCTTTTTGGATATCCAAGTCCAGATGATCCAAGACAGTTTGTCCTGAAAAGGATTTGCTTAAATTCGAAATCTTAATCATTAACGAAGGTCTCCTTTCACATCTGTTTGCACTGTATCAGGTGCAGAAATAGCCATTTTTCTCTCGATGAAACGACCGAGGCTTTCAATTCCGATATTGACTACCCAATAAACAAGGGCTACGGAGATGAAACGCTCAAAGTAACGATAATCTGCTCCACCCAAAATCTGAGCTTGAGCAAAAACTTCGACAACACCCGCACTAAAGGCTAGAGAAGTTCCCTTGGTCAAACCGATAAGAGAGTTAATCAAAGTCGGTGTCGCTACCACCGCCGCATTTGGAATAATCACGCGACGATAAACTTGAGCACGAGTCATACCCAGACTACGCGCCGCCTCAATTTCACCTGGATTAACAGAAAGGATGGCTGCACGAATCGTTTCACTTGCATAAGCCGCCTCATTAAAAGCAAAGGCCACAATCGCAAAAAGCGCTGCTGGAATCGCATTGATATTGAAACCAGTGCCCCATTGTTGGTTGATAGCTTTCAGTGCCAAAGGAATTCCGTAGTAGGTCAACATAAGTTGAACTAGGATTGGAGTACCTTTTAAGAAGCTAACGAAAAAGGCCTGCAAGGGATATAGAATTTTAACACGATTGATCTTAACAATGGCAAAAATCAAGGCAAGTAGCAAACCAAAGAGT
Organism: Streptococcus sp. CM6; assembly: GCF_000526095.1. NCBI lineage: Bacteria > Bacillati > Bacillota > Bacilli > Lactobacillales > Streptococcaceae > Streptococcus > Streptococcus sp. CM6. The sequence goes on from NZ_JATS01000001.1 coordinate 50,176, forward strand.
GCACCTCCAAGTGTCAACATCAAGGTTGTAGGCAGTTGTTGGACAATCCTTGGAATTCCATCAAAGACCGAACGCAAACTAAAGAGTTTACCATCCGGAATGAGTTGCATCAAACTTTGGTACCAATCTGATGCTAAAAATGTTGTAACAGTCATAAAAACATCCTCTCCTGATAATGATTCATTCTATCATACTTCTGCTCGCAAGCAAATTATTTGCTACGGGCTACTCAGACTTTGTCTATCTTCTAGTTTATCACACTTTAAAACAGGGAGGCTATATATTTTACCTATCAAGGAGATAAATAAAAACTATCTCAAACCTAAGTTCTCATAGGGTTTTCTATAGCCGATTTGTTTAACAGCACCATTCTCCACCAAAATTGGACGTTTCAATAACATACCATCACTCGCTAGAAGCTTGGCTGCTTCTTGTTTTGACAAACTTCCCACCTTATCTTTTAGATCCAGTTCGCGGTATTTGATCCCGCTAGTATTGAAAAATTGTTTCACTTCAAAACCGGAAGTTTCCAACCAGTTCAAAATCACATCTTCACTTGGTGTTTCTTCTACGATGTGGACATCTTGGTATTCCAGTCCAAGTTTATCCAATTCATTTTTTGCTTTCTTACAAGTTGAACATTTTGGGTATTCGATAAATTCTAACATCTGCTTTTCTTTCTATTTTTTATTTTCTTGAAATGCTGCACCTTCATGTTGCAAGAGCCAGGCTTTCTTTTCGACTCCCGATGCATAGCCTGTCAGACGATTGCCTGATCCCAGCACACGGTGACAGGGTACGAGGATGGACCAAGGATTACGCCCCACTGCTCCGCCAATCGCTTGGGCAGAATCCACCTGCAAATCTTTCGCTATTTGACCGTAAGTCACTGTTTGACCATAAGGAATGCTCTGTAAGTAGGCCCAGACCCGCTTTTCAAAATCTGTTCCAATAGGAGCCAAAGGTAAGTCAGATATATCCTGAACACTGCCTTCGAAATAGATATCTAAATAGAAAATAACTTGCTCTAATACAGGGTGGCTAACAACTTCTTCTATCGTTTCATCCCCTAATCCCCTCTCAAAATACTTCTGGTCCTGCACCCAAATTCCATACAGATATTGCTCGTCAGCAACCAAGGACAAGGTTCCAATTGGCGACGAGTAGAACATTTTTACGTACTTTTTTTGCTTCATTTTTTTAATTTCTGATAGGCCAAACGTTCCCCATCAACTGGAACCTTACCGACCTGTTGGAAGCCTAGTTTTTCAAAGACATGCAGCATAGCCTTGTTTTCTGCATGCGTATCTGAACGAAAATCTAGGTAATCAAATCCTTCAATCAAGCCTTCTAGGAAAGTCTGAGCAACTCCCTGTCCTTGGACATCTGCTGCCACAGCGATACGGTGAAAAACCAGATATTCTGGTTCTCCCCCTTGCCAACTTCCTTCATAAATGGCTTCATAGGCTTCCTCTGGACTCTTGGTCACAGCAGCATAGGCCAGCAGTTCTCCTTCTTCCAAGGCCACATAGGCTTGGCCTGAGATGATATCATCAATAATGATATCTGCATTTGGATAGCCATTTTGCCACTGGTCGCTACCAGACTTTGCTAAGCACTTTTTGGCATCCTCCATCACCTGCATAATCGCATCCACTTCGTTTGGGAAAGCTAAACGAATCTCCATCTTTTCCCCTCATTTCTAACTATTTTCTCTCATCATAGCATAATTTAAAGCTTTCTACAAGCAGTTGAAACTTGACTTTTGTTTTTTATTATTTTATAATCTAGTTATCGAAACTAGATAAAAAGGAGTTGGAAATGAATTCTAACTTTTCCTACCCAAAATGGGAAGACATTCCAAACATTGACCTCTATCTGGATCAAGTTTTACTTTATGTCAATCAGGTCTGTGCCCCTATCTCTCCAGATAAGGACAAGGGACTAACAGCATCTATGGTCAATAACTATGTCAAACATGGTTACCTGACAAAGCCAGACAAGAAAAAATACCAACGCAAACAGATCGCCCGTTTGATTGCCATCACCACTCTCAAGTCTGTCTTTTCGATCCAAGAAATCGCTCAGACCCTTAATACTCTGCAAACTCAAGCGAGCTCAGACCAGCTCTACGATGCTTTTGTGGACTACATGAACCATGGGATTGATCCAGAAAATCCTATTATCCAAACCAGCTGTCAAACGGTTAAACTCTATCATCAAACTCTAGACTTAATCCTTAGCAAAGAAGAGGAGGAAATCCAATGAACACCAGCCTAAAGCTCAGTAAAAAACTCAGTTTTGGAGAGGAAATTGCTAATAGCGTGACCCATGCTGTAGGTGCAGTTATCATGCTCATCCTACTCCCTATTTCATCCACCTATAGTTATGAAGCACATGGATTTTTATCGTCTTTTGGCGTTTCTATCTTTGTTATCAGTCTATTTCTCATGTTCCTCTCGTCAACCATTTACCACTCTATGGCCTATGGTTCAACCCACAAATACGTCTTGCGGATCATCGACCATTCTATGATTTATGTGGCTATCGCAGGCTCTTATACGCCGGTCGTATTGACTTTGATGAATAACTGGTTTGGCTATCTGATCATTGCCATTCAGTGGGGAACAACTATCTTTGGCATCCTCTATAAAATCTTTGCTAAAAAGGTCAATGAGAAATTCAGCCTTGCCCTTTACCTGATTATGGGCTGGTTGGTTCTGGCTATCATTCCTGCCATCATTAGTCAAACAACGCCAATTTTCTGGAGTCTCATGGTAACTGGTGGGCTCTGTTATACAGTTGGAGCTGGATTTTACGCTAAGAAAAAACCTTATTTCCACATGATCTGGCATCTCTTTATCCTAGCAGCATCTGCACTCCAATATATCGCGATTGTTTATTACATGTAAAAAAGTTGAGAATCTTTTCTCAACTTTTTTCTTTACACATATTGATAAAGTACTGGTGCAAGCGAACATCGTCTGTTAACTCAGGATGAAAAGAGGTCACCAGCATATTTTTTTCTTGAGCTGCAACGATTTGATCATCAACTGTTGCTAGGATTTCCACACCCTCTCCAACACTGCTGATAATTGGTCCGCGGATAAAGATCATTGGAATCTTGCCAACTCCCTTACATTCTGCTTCTGTATAAAAACTTCCTAGTTGACGCCCATAGGCATTGCGCTCAACTACTATGTCCATAGTCGCTAGATGACTTTCTTCCTGAGAAATAATTTCCTTAGCCAGCAAAATCAAGCCCGCACAAGTACCAAAAACGGGAAGGCCAGATAAAATAGCTTCTCGGATTGGAGCCAGCATCTGCTGGTCACGCAAGAGTTTGCCCATTGTCGTAGACTCACCACCAGGTAAAATCAAACCAGACAAGTCACTCTGATGCAGTTGAAAATCATCTAAGTTTCTAATTTCAACACTTGGGACACCTAATTTATCTAGCACTTTTTCATGCTCTTCAAAGGCGCCTTGCAAGGCCAATATTCCAATTTTCATCTATTTTCCTCGCTCTGCCATAAGAATTTGGATTTCATTCTCATTGATACCAACCATGGCTTCCCCTAGATCTTCAGAGATTTGAGCCAGAATTTGAGGATTTTGGTAGTTGGTTACGGCCTTAACAATAGCACTTGCTCGTTTAACAGGGTCGCCTGATTTGAAAATACCTGAACCGACAAAGACGCCCTCTGCCCCCAATTGCATCATTAACGCAGCATCTGCTGGTGTTGCCACACCTCCGGCTGCGAAGTTGACAACTGGTAATTTTCCATGTTGGTGGACGTATTGGACTAATTCAACAGGGACTTGCAAGTCCTTGGCAGCCACATAGAGCTCATCTTCACGGAGGTTTTGAATGCGGCGAATTTCTTGATTCATCATACGCATATGACGAACAGCTTGAACGATGTCTCCTGTACCCGGTTCTCCCTTGGTACGAATCATGGAAGCTCCTTCAGCGATACGACGCAAGGCTTCACCCAAATCCTTAGCTCCACAGACAAAAGGAACTTGGAATTCTTTCTTGTCCACATGGAAACGATCGTCTGCTGGAGACAGCACTTCACTCTCATCGATATAGTCAATCTCAATAGCCTCTAAAATCTGAGCTTCGACAAAATGCCCGATTCTGACCTTGGCCATCACTGGAATACTGACCGCTTCTTGAATTTCCTTAATCATCTTTGGATCACTCATACGAGAAACTCCACCAGCTGCACGAATATCAGCTGGAATCAGTTCCAAGGCCATAACAGCTGCCGCACCAGCAGCCTCTGCGATACGAGCCTGTTCAGGGTTCTGAACGTCCATGATAACCCCACCTTTGAGCATCTGTGCCAAGTTTTTATTTAGTTCATAACGATTTTCAGTCATTTCTTAATCCTCATCATTTGTATTGGTAGCTACCATTTCATTTTAAGCCAGATTAGAATGAAGTACAAGATAGAAAAACAATAATTGTATGGGTACAGATTGATACTCAATGAAAATCAAAGAGCAAACTAGGAAGCTAGCCGCAGGCTGTACTTGAGTACGGTAAG
>NZ_JATS01000002.1:0-47679 GCF_000526095.1 Streptococcus sp. CM6
GGAGATCGTAGACTTTTACCAGTTTAACTAAATCTCGCGCCAAGGTCGAAACATTGCAAGAAACATAGACCATTTTTTCTGGGACATAGGTCAGGATGGTATCCAACAGCTTATCATCTAAGCCTATACGAGGAGGATCGACTATCAAGGCATCTGCTCGGTAGCCTTCTTGATACCAGCGTGGAATAATCTCTTCTGCTGTTCCCGCTTCGTAATGGGTATTGTCAAATCCCATTTTTTTAGCATTTCGCTTAGCATCTTCAATGGCTTCTGGAATAATATCCATTCCTCTGAGACTCTTAACCTTATTTGCGAAGGCAAATCCAATCGTACCAACACCACAATACGCATCAATCAGATGGTCTTCTTTGCTGACATCCAGAGCCTTAACTGCTTCACTATAGAGAATTTCTGTCTGCTCAGGATTAAGCTGATAAAAAGCTCGGGGCGAGAGAGAAAACTCATAGTCAAGCACTCCTTCTTGAATACTCTCTTGGCCCCAGATAATTTCCGTCTTTTCACCATAGATTTCACTTGTTTTTGCTGTATTTGTATTGACAGCAACCGTGACAACTTCTGGAAAATCTTTAACTAGGTCTTTGACTAGTTGATTCAAATTAAGCTGGCGATTCGTGACAATGATAATCTGAACTTGCCCCGTTTTTCTTGCTCTGCGTACCATGATGGTGCGAACGCCTAGTATTTTTCTCTCATCTGTAATTGGAATTTGGTGGTAAGTCAGAAGCTCAGCTAGGCGATTCGCTATCACTTGGGTTTCCTTATCTTGCACCAAGCAGTCTTTCAACTCTACGAGGTAATGAGAGTTTTGCGCATACAAACCTGCCTTGACCTGATTTTTAAATTTTCGAGTCTGGAATTGAAGCTTAGCACGGTAGTACTTTGGTTCCTGCATTCCGATAGTTGGACGGATTTCATAGTTTTCATATCCTGCAGGAGCAAATTTTTTCAGGGCTTGATGGAGCAGATCCGTTTTAAACTCTAACTGTTTATCATAGTGGAGGTGCATGATTTGGCAACCACCACATTCATTATAAATGGTACAAGCTGGCACGACTCGAAATTTAGACTTCTTATTAACCTTTAGCAATTTGGCTTCAACGAAGTTACGTTTAATAGAAGTAATCTGACAATAGATATCTTCTCCTTTGAGGGCGCCAGGCACAAAAACGAGGGTTTTCTGGTAGAAACCGATTCCCTCACCATTGATACCCATCCGCTTGATTTTTAAAGGTATTTTTTGTTTGACTTTCAGATTCATACCCCTATCTTATCACATTTTAAGGTATAATAGAACTATGAAAATCACAAAACTTGAAAAGAAAAAACGCCTCTACCTGATGGAGCTAGATCATCAGCAAACCTCTTATATCACGGAAGATACTATTGTCCGTTTTATGCTGTCTCGAGATAAGGTCATTAGCAAAGAGGAACTGACCAAGATACAGGGCTTTGCTCAGTTTTCTTATGGTAAGAACCTCGCTCTCTACCATTTATCCTTCAAGGCTCGTACTGAAAAGGAAGTGAGAGAGTATCTGAAAAAGTATGATATTGATGAAACAATCACTAGTCAGGTTATCGCTAACCTTAAAGAAGACAACTGGATAAATGATCGTCAGTATGTCTACTCTATTATCAACGCAAATCAACTTTCTGGAGATAAGGGACCTTATGTGCTAGCTCAAAAACTGTCTCAAAAAGGGATTGTCAAATCAACGATTGAAGAGGTTTTAAAGGATTTTGATTTTTCAGAGGTTGCTCAACGTGTGGCGGAGAAACTTCTTAAAAAATACATGGGAAAGCTTCCCGCTCGTGCCTTGCAGGATAAGATCATTCAAAGCTTGACGAACAAAGGCTTCTCCTATTCTGATGCTAAAAATGCTTTTGATGACTTGGATAGTCAAGTCGGCCAAGAAACGACTCAAGAACTCATTTTTAAAGAGCTAGACAAACAATATGCTAAGTATGCTCGAAAGTATGAAGGATACGAACTTAAACAGCGTTTAACCCAAGTTTTAGCTAGAAAAGGCTATGATTTTTCGGATATAGCCAGCGCTCTCAGAGAATATCTTTAACATTTTCAGGTAAAATTCAAAAAAATTAGACCAATTTATGATATAATAGTAGACGATAAACTTATAAATTGTAGAAAGTTGGTTAGTTATGAAACTTCCAAAAGAAGGCGACTTTATTACAATTCAAAGTTATAAGCATGATGGGAGTCTTCACCGTACTTGGCGAGACACCATGGTACTAAAAACAACAGAGAACGCCATTATCGGCGTCAACGACCACACACTTGTTACCGAAAGTGACGGTCGTCGTTGGGTGACTCGAGAACCGGCTATTGTTTACTTTCACAAAAAATATTGGTTTAATATCATTGCCATGATTCGTGATAATGGGATTTCCTACTATTGCAATATGGCCAGCCCCTACTATCTAGATGAAGAAGCCCTGAAATACATTGACTATGATTTGGATGTCAAGGTCTTCACTGATGGTGAAAAGCGTCTCTTGGACGTTGAAGAGTATGAGCGCCATAAACGCAAAATGAAGTATTCTGATGATTTAGACTATATTTTGAAAGAGCATGTTAAAATCCTTGTTGATTGGATCAACAATGGACGCGGTCCTTTCTCAGAGGCCTATGTCAACATTTGGTACAAACGCTACATAGAACTAAAGAATCGGTAAAGTTGTCAAGCCGGGGTGAGAGCCCTGGTTTTTTTATTTGAAAAACCCAGCTTTTCGGCTGGGTTGATTTCTATATATCTAATTTAGTCACAGTAAACTTGATGTGGGAATAGTCTTTTTCAACATCCTTATCCAACAAGAAAGCCGTGGCATCCTTCTTAACCTGAACAAGGTCAATGTTCTGAGCTTGAGCCGCATAGACGCATCCACAATAACATTGACGATAGATATCATACTCCTCGCACATCTCCACCGAGCGCTTATAGCCTTGATTTTTCTTGAAATCACTTGGAAGATAGTGGGTGGTGTAAATCTTTTGCACATCGATTCCGATGCTGTTGATGGTTTGAGAGTTCTTATGGGGACTGATGGTCAAAGCTGAACCAAAGTAGTCAAAGCCCAAGTCCATAGCTACCTGTGCTGTTTTATCCAAACGGTAATCAAAACAAACCTTGCAACGATCGCCACCTTCGGGTTCTTCTTCCAGTCCTCTGACTAACTTCCGGTATTCATTGGGTTCATAAGGCGCTTCTAGGTACTGGACCGTATTTCCTGTTCGCTCATTGAAATCATTAACAAATTTCTTGGTGACGTAAGCTCGCTTGTGGTATTCTGCCTTGGGATGGATATTGGAATTGGCAAAATAGATGGTCACATCCGCGTATTTGGTCAGGTATTCTAGGGTGTAGGTACTACAAGGAGCACAGCAAACATGCATGAGAATAGTGGGACGTTCCTCATTTTTTTCCCAAACCTGAACCATTTTCTGCATGACACGGTCATAATTAATCTTCTGATTGGGATTCATCTTGCTCAGAATTTCTTCTACATCGATCATGTTCTTCTCCTTTTTCTAGTCTTATTTTATCATATAAGTTAGGAGAGCTCAATCCAATTTAGAAGTGATTATCATAAAAAGAAGGGATATGTATTCCCTTCTTTTGTGTTTTTTATAAGTTACTTTTACATCATCCCGCCCATCATGCTTGGATCCATTGCTGGAGCTGGGGCTGCTGGTTCCGGTTTATTGGCTACGACTGCTTCTGTTGTCAAAATCAAGCTAGCTACAGATGCTGCATTTTGAAGAGCTGAACGGCTCACTTTAACTGGGTCAATGATTCCCTCTTCAATCATGTTGACCCATTCGCCAGTTGCTGCGTTGAAGCCTGTACCAACTTCAGCATTCTTCAAGCGGTCAATAACAATAGAACCTTCGAATCCCGCATTGTGAGCGATTTGACGAACAGGTTCTTCCAAGGCGCGGAGAACAATATTGCGTCCTGTCGCTTCATCTCCTGTCAATTCCAAATCAGCTACGGCTGGAATAACATTTACAAGAGCTGTTCCGCCACCAGCAACGATTCCTTCTTCAACAGCTGCACGAGTAGCGTTGAGGGCATCTTCAATGCGGAGTTTCATTTCTTTCAACTCAGTTTCAGTTGCAGCACCGACCTTGATCACTGCGACACCACCTGACAATTTTGCCAAGCGTTCTTGCAATTTTTCGCGGTCAAATTCAGATGTTGTAGTTTCAATTTGAGACTTGATAACTGCAACACGGTGAGAAATAGCTTCAGGATTTCCAGCACCTTCTACGATAACAGTGCTATCTTTGTCCACAGTTACTCTAGCTGCTTGACCAAGCGCCTCAATTGTCGCATCTTTCAATTCAAGACCAAGATCTTCTGTGATGACTGTTCCGCCTGTCAAGATAGCGATGTCTTCTAACATAGCCTTACGACGGTCACCAAAGCCAGGTGCTTTGACAGCTACGACATTGAAGGTTCCACGAATCTTGTTCAATACAAGAGTCGGAAGAGCTTCACCATCTACATCATCCGCAATAATCAAGAGTGGACGATTGCTTTGGAGAATGCTTTCTAGAAGTGGCAAGATTTCTTGGATATTTGAGATCTTCTTGTCGGTAATCAAAATGTATGGATTTTCAAGGTCAGCCACCATTTTTTCGCTATCTGTCACCATGTACTGTGAAAGGTAACCACGGTCAAACTGCATTCCTTCCACGACTTCAAGTTCCGTTTCCATACCACGTGACTCTTCAATGGTGATGACTCCATCTTTGCCAACTTTTTCCATAGCTTCAGAGATGTATTCGCCGACTTTCTCAGAACGAGAAGATACGGCAGCAACTTGAGCGATGGCTTCTTTATTAGCAACTGGAATGGCATTGTTTTTCAAGGCTTCTACAGCTGCGGCAACTGCTGCTTCAATCCCACGACGGATACCGATTGGGTTGGCACCCGCAGTGACGTTTTTGATTCCTTCGCGGACGATAGCTTGAGTCAAGACTGTTGCAGTTGTCGTTCCGTCACCTGCGATATCATTGGTTTTTGAAGCTACTTCTGATACCAATTTGGCACCCATATTTTCAAAATGGTCTTCCAATTCGATTTCTTTGGCAATGGTCACACCGTCATTGGTAATCAATGGTGAGCCAAATGATTTTTCAAGAACGACATTCCGACCTTTTGGTCCTAAGGTTACTTTAACAGTATCTGCTAGGATATCAACACCACGGACCATAGCTGAACGAGCATCAGATGAAAATTTAATTTCTTTTGACATACTTACTTTCTCCTTCTATTCTTCAATGATTGCCAAGATATTGGCTTCTCCAACGATGATGTACTTTTCATCGCCATCTTTGACATCAATACCTGCATGAGCTTCAACTAAGACACGATCCCCAGGCTTAACGCTTGGAGCAACCAAGTCACCGTTCAAGGTACGAACACCTTGTCCAGTAGCTACAACTTGGGCTGTTTTTGTTTTTTCTTGGGCTGAGCCTGCAAGGACAAAGCCTCCAACAGTTTGTTCTTTTTCTTCGATTTTCAAGACCACACGGTCTCCTAATGGTTTCAACATCTGCTTTCCTCCATGATAAACTACATATTATTAGCACTCTTTATGACTGAGTGCTAATTTATAGTTCTATTGTATCACTTGGTCAGAAATAGTCAAGAAAAAAGTCTGACTTTGGCAAGATAAAAAGCCTGAGACCAACTCAGACTTTTCAATGTTTATACTCAATGAAAATCAAAGAGCAAACTAGGAAGCTAGCCGCCGGTTGCTCAAAGCACTGCTTTGAGGTTGTAGATAGAACTGACGAAGTCAGTTACCTATACCTACGGCAAGGTGAAGCTGACGGGGTTTGAAGAGATTTTCGAAGAGTATTAAAATGGCAATTCTTCCTCTTCCAAGACCAAATCTGCCAAATCCTGTCCTGCATTATTTTCACGCATAGCACGTTGAGCGCGGCTTTCCAAAAGTTGGAATCCTGTGGCAAGGACTTCAGTCACATAGTTCATCTGGCCATTTTTCTCAAAGCGACGGGTACGAAGTTCTCCATCCACAGAGATAAGACTACCTTTAGTTGCGTAGCTTGCCAAGGTTTCAGCCAATTTCCCCCAAAGAACAAGATTAACAAAATCAGCTTCGCGTTCCCCATTTTGGTCTTTGTAACGACGGTTCACAGCAATAGTTGCTCGCGCTACTGACTTGTCATTGTTGGTTTTGTGCAATTCTGGTGTAGACGTTAAACGTCCAATAAGAATAACTTTATTATACATATTTTCTTCCTCCTACTTATCTATTCGTAAGGAATCAAAAAAAGTTACAAAAATTTGTAACTTTTCGAAGAAATTTTTTATTTTTTATGAACCATGAAACCTGTAGCCTGTTGATTGGCCATAATGGTCATATCTGTAATCTGCACACGACGGGGTTGACTGGTCACATAGACAACAGTGTCTGCGATGTCTTGTGCCTGCAAGGCTTCGATCCCCTGATAGACGGTCGCAGCCCGCTCTTTATCACCATGAAAACGAACTGTAGAGAAATCTGTTTCGACAATTCCTGGCTGAATGGTGGTCACCTTGATGTCCGTTGCGATGGTATCAATTCGCAGTCCATCTGAAAAAGTCTTAACTGCTGCCTTGGTGGCTGAATAAACTGCTGCACCCGCATAGGCATAGATTCCTGCGGTTGATCCCATGTTGATAATATGTCCTTGATTGGCTTTTACCATTGCTGGTAAGAAACAGCGAGTGACTGCCATCAACCCCTTGACATTGGTATCCAACATGGTCAGCATATCCAATTCTTCATAGTCTTGGTAGGGAGCCAAGCCAAGAGCTAGTCCAGCATTATTGACCAATATATCAATCTGTCCTATCGTTTCCAAAATATCGGAGCAGACAGTCTTGACCATGGTCATATCCGTGACATTCAGTGGAAAAGTCCAAACGGTTTGATTTGGAAAAGTTTCTGCAAACTCTGACTTGAGGGCCTCTAGTCTGTCTGTCCGTCGCCCTGTCAGAACGACATTCTCCCCCTGCTCCAGATAAGCACGCGCAATCGCTTCACCGATTCCTGAGGTCGCTCCTGTAATCACTACATTTTTCGCCATCTTATCCCTCTATCTGGTCTATCAGATACTGACAACTTCCTAGGCAGTCCAGTGTTTGGCTGGATCAAATGGAGTTCCGACAACTTGGTCTTCTGATAATTCAATAACCCCACGTTTTTGCGGAGCATTTGGTAGATGCAACTCACGAGGGCTACACATCATGCCAAAACTCTTTTCACCGCGAAGTTCGCCTGGGAAAATGAGATTGCCTTTTGGCATCATAGCTCCAGGAAGAGCTACAATGGTTTTCAACCCAACACGCGCATTGGGAGCCCCTGCAACGATTTGCACTGTCTTGTCACTTGCGACGGCCACTTGACAGATGTTGAGGTGGTCACTATCAGGATGAGCTACCATCTCGACAATTTCACCGACAACAAACTTAGGTTCTTTGTCATTGACAATTTCTTCTGCAAAGCCTTCCGCCTGCAATTCTTGGTTCAAACATTCTACTTGCTCATCTGTTAAAAAGACTTGACCACGCTCTGCAATTTCAAACAAACTTGAAACTTCGAAAATATTCCAAGCTACTGTTTCTCCATTTTCTTTGATGAAAACACGGGCAATATTGCCTTTGCGCTCCACGTCCAACTTGGTATCGCCGCTATTTTTCACGATGATCATAAGGACATCGCCGACATGCTCTTTATTATATGTAAAAATCATTGTTTCCTTTCTCTCCTATTTCAGTCCTGCTAAAAAGTCGTTAATTTGTTGCTTGCTTTTACGGTCACGATTGACAAAACGACCGATTTCCTTGTCCTTTTCTAGCACAACAAGGCTAGGGATCCCGTACACATCCCAGAGTTTGGCCAGATCCAGATACTGGTCTCGGTCCACTCGAATAAAGGTGAACTCTGGATTGGTTTCCTCAATTTCTGGCAAGGCAGGATAGATATAACGACAATCGCCACACCAGTCCGCCACAAAAAGGAAAACCTTCTTGCCATCTTGCTCGACAAAACCTGCAAGCTCTTCTATACTATTGGGAGTAATCATAAGACTTCCTCCTCATATACCAGATCTTCATTTTCATAGACAAAAGTATAGTGACGACCATCCTCAAAAATGACCCCTCCGACGAGTCGCTCTAGACTACTTTCGTAGACTTGAACATAGAGAGTCGCGATCTCACCCATATCTGAGAAAAGTTCGCGCACGATAGCGGTCAACTCTTCTTGCGTCTTCATCAGTTTGTGGTTATCTGCTGCTTTTTTAGCCCCTAAAGCAAGGGCACTTAGACCAGCCACAGTCAAGCCAGTCATCCATAATTTCTTAGCTTTCATACCATTCATTGTAACACAAAAAGGGCTCTAGGACAAATAGGGAAGCCGTATAGGAGCAAGGAAAATCTCTTCCATCAGTGAGTCTAATTCTTATTGCCAAGCGCCTGAGTTCCTGAATGAATTAAAAAACCTCTGAGATTGCTCTCAGAGATTAGAAGATAACTAGTTACTATTTTCAACTGCTGCAGTGACAAAGGCAGTGTAGAGTTCTTCTGGACGGTTCGGACGACTTGAAAGTTCAGGGTGATACTGACAAGCTACAAAGAATTTATTTTCAGGAATTTCCACAATTTCGACCAAACGATTGTCTGGAGAAACTCCTGAAAAGACAAAACCTGCTGCCTCAAACTGTTCACGAAAGGCGTTGTTAAACTCATAACGGTGACGGTGACGGCGTTGCACCACTTCTTGATTGTGATAAGCAGCTGCTGCCTTAGAGCCACGTTTCAACTTAGACGGATAAAGTCCTAAGCGAAGGGTTCCACCCATATCTTCAACATCAACCTGGTCACGCATGATATCGATGATAGGGTATTTTGTTTCTGGTGCAAGTTCAGCAGAATTAGCCCCTTCAAGACCTAAAACGTTACGAGCAAACTCGATACAAGTCAACTGCATTCCCAAGCAGACTCCCAACATTGGAATATCATTCTCACGCGCATAACGTATGGCTTGAATTTTCCCTTCCGTACCACGTTGGCCAAAACCGCCTGGTACGATGACCCCGTCCGCATCAGACAAGAGTTCTGCTACATTCTCTGCTGTCACATCATTGGCATTTATCCAATTAATCTTCACTTCTGCGTCGTTGGCATACCCAGAGTGTTTCAAGGCTTCGACCACTGAGATGTAAGCATCTTGCAGCTCCACATACTTACCGACAAGGGAAATTCTAACTTGTTTCTTGAGGTTCATGACCTTATCCACCATAGCTGACCACTCTGTCATATCCGCTACTGGTGCATCTAATTTCAAATGGTCACAAACAATTTGGTCCATGCCTTGCGCCTGCAAGTTTAATGGAATTTGGTAAAGGTGTTCGACATTCAAAGACTCGATAACAGCTTCTGGTGCCACGTCACAGAACTGAGCTAGTTTGTTTTTAATTTCTTGACCAGCTGGCTTTTCTGTACGAATGACCAACATATTTGGCTGGATTCCCAATCCACGCAATTCTTTTACAGAATGTTGAGTTGGCTTGGTCTTCATCTCACCAGCAGCCTTGAGATAAGGAAGTAAGGTTGTATGGATGTACATGACGTTATCTGCCCCCACATCTGCCTTCATCTGACGAAGGGCCTCTAGGAATGGCAAGGACTCGATATCCCCAACTGTTCCACCAACCTCTGTGATAATGACATCCGAGTCGGTCGTAACAGCGGCACGCTTGATTTTTTCTTTCAAAGCATCTGTGATATGAGGAATGACTTGAACAGTTGCGCCAAGGTATTCGCCACGGCGTTCCTTACGAAGAACTTCACTGTAGATTTTACCAGTTGTCACGTTGGAATATTTGTTGAGATTGATATCGATGAAACGTTCATAGTGACCCAAGTCCAAATCTGTCTCAGCCCCATCATCTGTCACAAAGACTTCCCCATGCTGGTAAGGACTCATGGTTCCCGGATCGATATTGATATAAGGGTCAAATTTTTGAATGGTTACTTTGAGACCTCGATTTTTCAATAGACGGCCCAGACTTGCTGCCACAATCCCTTTCCCAATAGACGATACCACACCACCAGTTACAAAAATATATTTCGTAGACATAGATTCCTCTTTCTAAAATGCTCAAGGTCTTGTTAACTACGAGGGGACATAGAAAACAAGACCCTTATGAATAACGACTTTTCAAGAAAACTTCCTGAAAAAACAAAAATAGCTCCCTAGTAACTAGGGAGCCCCGACCTCTAAAAGAGGTGCCCGAACAATATAATACCTCAAAGCAGATCATTTGTCAACCCGAATTGGTAAAAGATGAAAAAAGGAGATTGTTTTCAGAAAACCAACCAAAGATCCGCATCCAAACGGATGTATCGCTCAACTACTTTGTCCAAGCAACAAAAAAAGGAGATCAGGCAATCTCCTCTGTGAAGTCTTTTACTCTTCTTCACTCGTCTCAGCGTCATCGTCAGAAAACTCGTCGTCTTCTTCGTTAAGATCCACATCTTCACCCAAGTCATCAGGAGCGATTTCGTTGATTTCTGCATCGTAAGCTTCCACTTCATTTTTCTCATCATCTGGATTTTCATCATCATATGAAAGAGCTGGATCAGCTTCGTATGCATCTTCATCTTCTGGATCATCCGCATTGTAGTCAATGGCATCTGAATCTCCATCCATAAAGGCATTGACGCGTTTTTTCTTAGCTTTTGGTGCTACTTCATCGTCGTCACTTTCTTCAAGAGCGATGATTTCTTCGTCAATTTCGTCTACACCATACCATGAACGAAGCCCCCATTTGTTGTCTCCAAGTGAGATGAAGCTGCCGTCAAAGTTCAACTCTGTGTAGAACAAAGGCAAAGCTTCGCGGATATCGCTGTTTGATGTTCCAAGGTAGTTTTGAATTTCGTTTACAAGATCGCTAAAATGCATCTCATGATCGCGACCACGAAGTTCCAAGATAGCACGCGCTACCTCAATCATAGATAGTTCACTTTTTTCTTGCCCAGCAAATACTTCTAATTCCAAAGCGTTTCTCCTCATTTTTACTACTATCGCCAGAGTGAACAGACTCTGACCTCATTTTATCATGTACTCTTTATTGTACGATAATTTTGCGGAATAGTCAAAGGTTAAATGGGAGAAAGTGACAGGACTTTTTATTTCTTTGCTACCCAGCCGATAGGAGCGATGGAGGGGTGTACGGGCATGAATTGACTGAATTTTCATGTGGTAAGCTACTTTCTAAAATATATTAAAAAGGAAACTCTATATTAAACTGTATTGAAAACAACCATATTTCATAGGGATTAACAATCTTATAACAAGTATAATTAACAAGCTTAGTAATAATAAGTTATACATGTTACGATACAATGGCTTCTTGATGAATTTGTTAAATTCTTCCTTAGAAATAAACATTTGATTCACATAAAGATCTTTTAAACATTGATATTGTTTTCTAATATTTCTAATATCTAAATTAAACATTATCATGATGATTAACAAAGCCATAATCAAAAGTAATAACAATACATTAGTTTTTTCTGAAGTTGAACAAACAATTCTTCCAAATATACTTTGACCATCACTCTTTTTTATAAAATCAAAAATAATCAAAGAAAAAGCCGTTAACCAACCAAATAATTTCGTATTTAAACGTGAATTAGATTCACTAATCATAGTCGAAATTTTTATAAAGTCATCTTTTAAATTATTTTGAAGTTCGAAATAATGGTCTGTTTTTCCACTAACGATTCTATTAAAAATAGATTCTGCTTGATTTTTAATTAAGTCCAATTCATCGAGTTTTTTTTGTTTTAGAATTAAACTTCGAA
This sequence comes from Streptococcus sp. CM6, assembly GCF_000526095.1. Lineage (NCBI taxonomy): Bacteria > Bacillati > Bacillota > Bacilli > Lactobacillales > Streptococcaceae > Streptococcus > Streptococcus sp. CM6. The sequence goes on from NZ_JATS01000002.1 coordinate 11,931, forward strand.
CAATCTGCAACTTTACTTTATAAGCTTCACTATATTCTTGTTCATTAACAATCCATTCATAAATTTCTAATAACCCATCAGTAAAATTTCCTTTTCCAAATTCAGTTTCAAAGACAAAAGAATCTAAATCTCCTTCAAAAGTAAATTCAAGTCTATTTTGTTGTCTCTTTGTTCGATTAGCTAAAAGAAATAATACATATATGTTTATAAGATGGCGTACCCGATCACTTTTAGAACTATATTTTCCTTCGGACAAAAGTTCTAACGAAATTTTTAACTTTTCATATCCTACACCACGAATAATATTCAAACTAATAATTTTCAAGTAGTCTTCAGCATCAGATACAGTAACCACATTAAATGTATTAGTTGTCGAATCAAAGCATTGTATATTATCATAATCTTTAATGCATAATTTATCAAAAATTTGTTGTAAATTATGACTTGGTGTATCTATAAACTCTTCTTCAAAAATCCAAGTATTTCTATCATTGTAGATATAGTGGCCATCATGCTTATGGACACCAATCTGATTTGATTCAAAAATTTGCTGTAAAGGAGAATTTAAATCTATAATCGCAACAGTATTTTGCCATTTTTTTACTATATTAGTCATTCGTCTATACCAAGATTTTGTAAAACTTGAGAGCGATACCTATCTTGAATATCCAACTCTAACTTACCTGTATCTCCATTATATTCTACTTCTTGCCTATCTTTCATCTCAATAATATTATCCGTATAAATACTCGTTATATCAGATATTTGTAAAGATTTTTTAAAATGTTTAACAATCATTTTCTTAGATATATCAAATTCTGAATCTAAATCCAATGATCTTTCAGAAAAAATCTCAGTTTCATCATTTGTATCCAACAAATTATTTTGAACTAATTTATTAGTTAGTTCAACCTTGTCAAAAGAAATACTTTCAAAAATATATTCTAATGATAACTCTTTAACTTCTTCATAGTTTTCTCTATTTATAACTTCTTCAGAAAATAATAAGTTATTATTAATAAATTTAATCAATGTGTCAGTATTAGTATCACTATCTCTAAAAAGTTTTAAATCCAAAAATTTATTATACCAAAATTTAGCCGCAGTATTACTTTTATCAATAATGGTTACATTATCAAAATTATTCTCAAAAATACAAATCTTGTAGTAACTATTATCTAATCCTAAATCTTGTCTAATAGCAAATGTTTCAGGATCAATTGCATTCGTCGATTCTAACTTTATCAACTTAATATGACTACCAATTTGCTCAATAAACAGTATACCTGTTCTAATCGTTTTATTTCTTTTCCCATCCTCATTCGTTTCTGCTGACAATAATTTATCAGCAAATTTTTTAAAATCAAAATTGTCTTTAGGACTATGATTTTTAAATTCAAACAATACTGAAGTGTTTGTTTGTTTTTCAGGAGGTAAAATACACTTTACGGCCAGATGAGATCTTTGATCACCTATCAAAAAATTAAACAACTTTCGGATGTTTTTTACCTTTTCTTGATCGAGTGTCCGCTCTTCAATAACTTCATCAATGGAATATACTTTTATAGTCATACTAAAACCTCATTATTAGTGATGTTTTAATTATACCAAAAACCTCAGCAAATTGCCGAGGTTTATAGTTTATTTCACCAACTTCTTCATCTCATCAATACGTGCGACAGTCGCATCGTATTTCGCTTGGTAGTCGGCTTGTTTGTCGCGTTCTTTTTGAACGACTTCTGGTTTGGCATTGGCTACGAAGCGTTCGTTAGAGAGCTTCTTGCCGACCATATCCAGTTCTTTTTGCCATTTAGCCAGTTCTTTGTCGAGACGAGCCAGTTCTTCTTCGACATTGAGGAGGTCTGCCAGTGGCAGGTAGATTTCTGCTCCTGTGATGACGCTTGACATAGCCAGTTCAGGTGCAGGGATGTTTGAAGCGATTTCCAAGTGTTCTGGATTTGTGAAACGTTTGATATAGTTGACATTGCTGTTAAAGAAGGCTTCCAAGTCGCTGTCGCTTGTCTTAACAAGGATGGTGATTGGCTTGCTTGGTGCTACGTTTACTTCCGCACGCGCATTCCGAACAGCACGGATCAAGTCTTTGAGGCTTTCCACACCAGTGTGAGCCGCAAGGTCTTCAAAGGCTGGGTTGACAGTTGGGTATTCTGCTGTAACGATAGAGCCTTCTGAGATTTGCCCAAAGATTTCCTCTGTCACGAATGGCATGATTGGGTGGAGGAGACGAAGGATCTTGTCCAAAGTATAAAGGAGAACAGAACGTGTGATGACTTTTTCTTCTTCGTTATCGCTATAAAGGACTTCCTTGGTCAATTCAACGTACCAGTCCGCAAACTCATCCCAGATGAAGTTGTAGAGGATGTGCCCAGCGACACCAAATTCAAACTTGTCAAAGTTTTCAGTGACTTTACCGATAGTTTCATTGAGGTTGTGAAGAATCCAACGGTCAGTGACATTTCCAGCTTCCTTGTTAACCACTTTTTCGACATTGGCCGTTGCTTGCTCGAGGGTCAAGCCTTCATTGTTCATGAGGATGTAGCGAGAGATGTTCCAGATCTTGTTAATGAAGTTCCATGAAGCATCCATTTTCTCGTAAGAGAAGCGGACGTCTTGTCCTGGTGCAGAACCGTTTGATAGGAACCAACGCAGGCTATCTGTTCCGTACTTATCAATAACATCCATTGGATCAATCCCGTTACCGAGAGACTTAGACATCTTGCGTCCTTGCTCGTCACGAATGAGACCGTGAATCAAGGCATTTTTGAATGGCGACTTGCCAGTAAATTCCAACCCTTGGAAAATCATCCGAGATACCCAGAATGGGATAATATCATAACCAGTCACCAAGGTTGATGTTGGATAATAACGTTTAAAGTCTTCTGAGTCGACATCCGGCCAGCCCATAGTTGAGAAAGGCCAAAGGGCAGAGCTGAACCAAGTATCCAAGACGTCTTCGTCCTGAGTCCATCCGTCGCCTTCTGGAGCTTCTTCGCCGACGTACATTTCACCTTCAGCATTGTACCAAGCAGGGATTTGGTGACCCCACCAGAGCTGACGAGAAATTACCCAGTCGTGGACATTTTCCATCCATTGGAGGAAGGTATCGTTGAAACGAGGTGGATAGAATTCTACCTTGTCCTCTGTGTCTTGGTTGGCAATGGCATTTTTAGCCAATTGGTCCATCTTGACGAACCACTGAGTTGACAAGCGTGGTTCAACTACTACACCTGTACGCTCTGAGTGACCAACACTGTGTACACGTTTTTCGATTTTAACAAGGGCACCGATTTCCTCCAACTTGGCAACGACTGCCTTACGAGCTTCAAAACGGTCCATACCCGCAAATTCAAAGGCAAGCTCATTCATAGTACCGTCGTCGTTCATAACGTTAACTTGTGGCAAGTTGTGGCGTTGACCAACTAAGAAGTCGTTTGGATCGTGGGCTGGTGTGATTTTCACGACACCAGTACCAAACTCAGGATCTGCGTGTTCGTCCCCAACGATTGGGATGAGTTTGTTAGCGATTGGAAGGATGACGTTTTGACCAATTAGGTCCTTGTAGCGTGGATCTTCTGGATTGACCGCAACAGCAACGTCCCCAAACATGGTCTCAGGACGAGTTGTCGCAACTTCAAGGGCGCGTGAGCCATCTTCCAGCATGTAGTTCATGTGGTAGAAAGCACCTTCGACATCCTTATGGATAACCTCGATATCAGACAGTGCTGTGCGAGCTGCTGGGTCCCAGTTGATGATAAACTCACCACGGTAGATCCAGCCTTTCTTGTAAAGTTCGACAAAAACCTTGCGGACGGCTTTTGACAAGCCTTCGTCAAGAGTGAACCGTTCGCGAGAGTAGTCTACAGAGAGTCCCATCTTGCCCCATTGTTCCTTGATGGTCGTCGCATACTCGTCTTTCCATTCCCAGACTTTCTCGAGGAATTTCTCACGACCGAGGTCATAACGGCTAATGCCCTCTCCACGCAAGCGCTCCTCAACCTTAGCTTGAGTTGCGATACCCGCGTGGTCCATTCCTGGTAGCCAAAGCGTGTCAAAGCCTTGCATCCGTTTTTGACGAATGATGATATCCTGCAAAGTTGTATCCCAAGCGTGACCAAGGTGGAGTTTCCCAGTTACGTTTGGTGGTGGAATAACGATGGAATAAGGCTTAGCCTTTTGATCGCCTGAAGGCTTGAAAACATCCGCATCAAGCCATTTTTGGTAACGACCAGCCTCAACCTCGGCTGGATTGTATTTAGGTGAAAGTTCTTTAGACATGTGTGTTCTCCTTGTTTAAGTAGTTCAATATCTTAAAAATTTGTTCTAATTCTTGTTTTTTCATATAAGAAGTCATATAGTCATAATCTGGCAATCCAGTTTTAGTAACTGGCAACATAATCTTTTGACGTTTCATGCGTTCGCCATTGAATTTATAACCATAGGCATACTTGATTTTTTGCGACAAAATCATTTGTTTCAAGAAAAGGTAGGTATATTTGTTTCCGTATATCTCGTCCTTCCATTTCAAACGTTTGACATCATCAGAAAAAATGGCTTCGTAGGGATGATAGAAATTTTCAACAACACTACCATTGTAATTTACACCGAGTACATTTGCATCAAGACTTTTATTTGTATTAGATACAAAAGCTGTAACTCCATTATCACTATCGCTAGCACCTACAAATGGTCTCAATCCAATTTCTTGATTTGCTTTTGTCAAACGAACGCCTGATTTAATCTCACAAATATCCTCAATCCAGAAATCTTTCCAAGAAATTTCACAAACTTTTTCTTCAAGAATGTTCTTCACTCTGATATATATATATATATATTCGAGCACTTCTTGGGCTTTATCCAGTTCTAATTTTTTCACAAAGTCAGACATATATTGGAAATTAGGGTTACCTTCTTTATCAGCTGGAAGAATGACTTTTTCTCTTTTTATACGGGTGTCGTTAATTTCTCTGTTAAAAGAATATTTTTCTTCTAAGCGTTTAACAACGGTAGATAAAAATAGATAAGCGTATTTGTCCGCATTTTCAGACTTTAAAGCTGTTACGTGATCACTAGCCACAAACTCAAATTGCTGATAAAAAGTGGAACCGACACTTCCGCTATTGGCAAGAGTGAGGACATCTTCAAATTTCCGAACCCCTGTTTCATTTCCAATAAAGGCATCTACACCATTGTTTTCGGAAGTTGAGGAAATATAAGGTTTAGGACCATCTGTCTGATTAGCTTTTGTCAGACGTTTTCCTCTTTGAATTTCTTGAAAAACTTCAGTGAAACGAAATGTTTTCCATTCTACCTTGTCTAGTCCTGCCACATCTCCAGCTAGCTCAACCAATTTACGCTCATAATAATCAATGATTTTCTGAACTTGTTGCTTCTGTTCCTGCTTGATGTAATCTTCCATGAACTGCCAGTTAGGCTGACCTTGGGAATCCATCGGCAAAATTACGATTCTTTCTTTGAATCTAGTTCCTGTCAGACCTTTTCCATATCCAAAACCACAGTCTTTTATACTATTTCTAAAAGATTGAACCAAAAATATCCCTACGTTTTTGGAAATATTATCATTTTGGATAATATACATTTTATTTCCAGTAATATACTCCACTGACTGGTAAAAGAAATCTGCATTTTCAGCTCCGAGACTTATAGTATTTTTAGGATTTTTATGAACATTTATATTTTCAACTATTTCCTCTAAGCCATTGTTAAAAGATGTTCTTGTAATATATGGTATACCCTTTTTAGTGATTTTAAGATTATTTTTATGGTAAGGTTTTGAATTAGTTACTTCAAAAATATCTTTTACTTTAAACTCTCCCCACTCCACATCCGTCAATTTTAACTTACTCATCTTTGTCACCTGCCATTAGTTTTTTGATTTGCTTGTCAAAATCCGATACGATTTTCTGGGTACGGTTGAACTTCTCATATTCTTGACTGGCTTTCTCGTCTGCCTGTTTTTTAGAAATAGATCCTTTTCCTTCTAGAATTTCATATTCATTAAAAGAAAGGAAGCGGTCAATACTTTCCGCCAAAGATTGCATGGTAAAGGTATTACGGCGTTCAACCAAACCTTCAATATAGTCGAAGTAAGAGGTTACGGTACGCTCTAGCTGACGGATTTCGCTTTCTTGCAAATAATTCTTAGCAACTGTTACATCCGATTTCAGTACTCGGCCATCTGGTGCATTCTTCCAAGTCGTTAATCCCATTTGTTTCTTATCAGCGTCTGCCTTATGATAAATGATCTCAGCAGCGGTATTACCTGTAATAGCAAAATGAAACTTGTTCTGCACCATGGCATAGAAATTCTTAGTGATTTCAGAATTTCTATCGTAGTCAATAGCGCATTCCGCAAAAATATCGGTTATTTGCTGATAAATACGGCGTTCACTGGCACGGATGGAACGGATTCGCTCTAAGAGTTCACGGAAGTAATCTTGACCAAAGACCGTTTGTCCCTGTTTAAGACGCTCATCATCAAGTACGAACCCCTTAATAATAAATTCTTTTAAAGTATTAGTTGCCCAAATTCGAAATTGTGTCGCCTTTGTTGAATTGACGCGATAACCAACTGATATAATGGCATCAAGATTGTAATACTCCAATTCGCGCTGAACCGCTCTACTACCCTCTTTTTGAACTGTTCGAAATTTTCGAACAGTTGCCAGCTTGTCTAACTCGCCATCACTATAAATATTTGATAAATGGTGACTAACCGTTGATTTAGAAACTCCGAATAACTCAGAAATCCCTTTTTGTGTCAACCAAAGATTTTCATCTTGTAATAGAATATCTAAATTAACATCACCATTAGGTGTCGTATATAGGACAAAATTAGAAATTTCATTCATAATCGTCACCTTTTTCCGCTACCATCGGAAGTTCCTCAATATCGGTATTTTCTTGATAATTCTCTTTTTCTTCTATTCCGAAAAGATAACCTCGACCATGAGTGATCATATTGACTTCAAAAGTGAGGTAATCTGCAATGGTCTTTTGAAAATCTTCCTCAGAAGGAATTTCATCATTAAAGTAATAGAAAGAGTGGAGCCACTCATCATCAGCTTCAATCGTTGTTTGAACACAGAACTTAGTTTCTGCTTCAGTGCGATCAAACCAGACATCAAGCAAGTGTTGTTTTTTATCTTTAGCCGTAGCTGTTTCAACTAGACCGATGTGTTTAGAGACTTCAAAACCATCATTTTCAAAGTTGATAAATTTGCATTCTTTTTCCGGACGATGCGGTATACCAGCTGTAAATACTGCAATACAAGGGTTTGTTCCCACGCCATAAAAGGTATTTTTATTAAGTGTAATAACACCTTCTAAAGTATGGTGTTTTAAAATATTTTGTTTAGTTTCTTTTTCAAACTTGGTCTTCCCTGTAAAGGTGGACTGAGGAACGATGACAACCGCCTTAGCACCTTCAACTAAAGAATTTAACAGGTGTTCTGTAAAGTTGATTTCATACAGATCTGTATTGGCTGTCGAACCCATTGAATATGGCGGATTCATCATACCAACGTTGCATTGTTTTAGCTGAAGCTTACTAGGATTTTGGCGTAGAAAGTCTTGGTTTTCAAGGTTGCTTTTCCCATCACCCCGCAATATCATATTCGTCGTAGCAATTGTAAACATATAAGATTGCTCCTCGATTCCGAATAGTTGATGTTTCCGAATTTGGTCACGTTGAGAATCATTTTCTGCTTTTGTTAACATATCATGCATAGCAGCGATTAGGAAGCCTGCTGTACCGCAAGTCGGATCAAAAACCTTATCCGTCGGTTTCAAATCAACCAAATCACAAAATAGTTCCGTGATATGCTTTGGTGTTAAAACAATGCCTAAGTTCTGGCCATCTCCTCCAGAGTAAGACATGAATTCTCCGTAAAAACGACCTAGATAATCTTCAGCAGAACTGTTATATCTTAAACTTTGATAAATACTCTTATAAAGAAATTCTGTGAAATGTTTGATAGGTGTTTTACCTAGATTAGCATTTTTTTCATTAATTTTCACATCGTCTCTGATGATAGCAAACTGACTAAGTAGTTTATCTTTTTTTACTTCAGGAGACACATTAGCGCGCTGAAGGTTAGACTTAATGGCAGTATAAATCTTTGAGCCATCTGTTTTTACAGTATCTCCAGTTAAACTTTCCAGAGAGAAATTTCCATGCTCCGTTTCTCTCAATGCTAACAGAATTCCTGAAACAATCAGAGGTTTGTTCTTTTCCTCAATATTGCCGTAATTTCTCAAATCATTGTGTAAAGTCGCGGCATCTTTTAAAATTTCAGCAGTTTCTTTTTCAAAATTGGTTTCTTCTTGAAGAATCTCTTTTACGTAATACTCATCAATATTATCTATTGAAAAGGAAATAAGGGTCTCAATATCCGCAAGTTCAAAATATTCACCACGTTCATTTACAAAAACAGGAGTAATGCGATGTTTTTTTTCATTGCCACTAATTCCAACAGCAATGATTTTTTTGTAACTAACCTTATCCGCTAAATGTTTGGCATAAAAGACCGCTCCGTTTACTGCATAGTCTGTATTTGATTTGACATCATCAGCAATTAAATCATCATCTGTATAATTGATATGTTTTGATAATCCAGGTTTATCTTCAATAATGATTAAGAAGTCTTTAACAATTCCAACGTATTCTGGGAAGCCTGAATTTCCAGTCCCTTTTTTCGAAGCAGTCTTCAGTGCTTCATTAATCTCTTTAACATTACTTCCCTGCGCATCAAAATTTTCACGGATTCCTGCTTCTTTTAAAAGTTCATGAACCCATAAATCAGTATTTACTTCTTTTTTTGCCATTATTCATCTCTTTTCATTACTAAATTTCCCACTCACTCCTCAGCAAGCCATATATCAGACTGTCACAGCGATTTCCTTGGGCATCTTTGCGGTCTCTTATGCGAGCTTCGAGGGTAAAGCCAAGCTTCTCTGCAACTCGTTGACTTTGAAGGTTATACCCAAAGCAAGTCAGTTCAATCTTGTGAATATCAAGTTCTTTAAAAGCTAGGTCAATCAAGGCACGTGCCGCCTCTGGAACATAACCTAGACCCCAATAGTCTGGGTGCAAGGTATAGCCAATTTCCAGCACATCGTCTTCGTGTCGATGGTTGAAATCAACAGAGCCGATGATAGTATCGGTCCCTTTAACCACTATGCCGTAACCAGCTGGGAAATTGTCCTTTTCATTGCGCTCGGGAAGAATGTGCTCCAGATAATAAATCTCATCTTCTAAGGTCTTGACGGGCGGAAAGCCTGCTGGGTAGGAAACTTCTGCCCTACTGGCATAGTCAAAGATATCAACAACATCAGCCACTGTTCGGACTCGTAAGATGAGGCGCTCTGTTTCAATTCGTTCAGGTAATGTTGCTCTTGCCATCCTTCTTCCTCGCTTTCTTGATGAAGTTCCCCATAGGGTCGACACGATCATCTAAATAACGATAAACGCGCTGGTGGCCGTCTCCCATAAAGTAAGTTGGAGTAAAACGGTCATTTTTTAAATGCCCCTTGTCATCTAGCAAATCAGAATCAGCAAGTCGCTCGAAAATCTTGGCAAAGATATGGCAGATGCCGTCTTTCTCGATAATCCTATCTACCTGACAGTCCAATACGACTGGACAGGCCTTTAAAATCGGTGCCTGAGTCTGTTCAGAAATCTCATAGTCTAGCCCCAAGTGTCCCAACTTTTCTCGATGGCTAATAAAACCAGCCTGCTCCATTTCGAGCATGAGGTTTTCATCAGGTATGTTCACCGTGAACCGTTGATATTGCTTGATTTGCTCAGCCGCATTTTCCTCAGCACCAACACCTATGACTAGCCAATCTCCCAAGCTATAAGAGGAGCTACAGGTCGTAATATTGTGCCCAAAATTCTGATCCTGATACCCCAAAATGAAGATAGGAAAGCCATAGTAGAGTTTACTTGTTTTAAAAGATTGCTTCATAACAACCTCCTTTGACTAAGACGCAAAAAAAGAAAAGCCCTGCCATCTACATGACAGGGACGAATGTGTTTATCCGCGGTACCACCCAATTTCGGGCAGTTGCCCGCAACTCTCGTCTTTAAAACAAAAAGACACTTTTATTTCAATTTTTCATCCATTAGCAACCAGTTTCGACACATTTGTGGACTTCTCAACACCGCCACTTTCTGTAAAATGTGGGACTCAAAACACCTCTAATGGCTTTATTTTAACAAGTTTTTGACGGAAATGCAAGGGGCAAGAAAGATTACTTGAACTTGATGCCGTTTTCTTTTAATTTCTTAATGGTAGCTGGGCCGATTCCTTTCAAGGCAAGGAGTTCTTTTTCAGTCCAATTTTTGAAATCAGCAGCAGACTTGATTCCTTCATCGTAGAAAGTCTTGGCACGGTCGACTGAAAGTCCACCTAGGTTGGCTGCGAATTCTTCTACAGAGCTTGTAACTTTTTGAGCTTGCTCTTTAGTTGTTTCTACTGCTTGTTCCACTTTTTTAGAGACAACTTTTCCCGCTTCACTAGCAGATTTTTCTGCATGCTTCACAACTTTTTTTGTTTCTTCGACAACCTTGGTCACTGTAGTTGAAAATGCACCTGAACGGCGAAGGCTGTTTCGCAATTGTTTTTTCCGTTGGAGTTTCTTTGACATGATAAAATCCTTTCAATAAAAAATCCCTGTTTTGACAAGGATTTAATAAAGATATTCTATCAAGATTTTGGAAAAAAATCAAGAAAGGAAACGAGATTGTTCTTAAAAATCTAGCCGTTTTTTCTTTCAATCTAATTCGACAATGATTCAACTTCTTGATAAAATATGCAGTAATGTGCAAGATTAATTCACATAAAAAGCTGATAAGGAGAACAATATGAATAATGAAAGTTACTTTGATGGTGGTCTTTTGAGCTAGGTTAGATATGCTATCCTAGCCATGATCATCATAGGCTTTACTATTGGAATCGCTACGCCTTGGGCAGTTTGTATGATGCAAAACTGGAAAGTCCAACACACTGTCATCGATGGACGTCGCCTCTATTTTGACGGAACAGGTTCTCAATTATTCGGGAGCTGGATCAAGTGGTTCTTGCTCACCATCATCACTTTGGGCATCTATTCATTCTGATTGCATATCAAAATGGAACAATGGATTACCAAACACATACATCACGTATAAACAGAAAAAGTGCGTTCATACGCACTTTTTGATTTGCAACGATTAATAGTTTCTCTCGCCAAACAAGCCCTCTGGCAAATCATGAAATCCCTTACCTGCCTTGAAATTTTCAAACTTACCAAGCAAGAACTGATAAGCATCCAAGCGGCTTTCGTAGCGAATCATGGCATCTTTGGCACGTTCGTCTTGGTCTTCTTCGTAGACTTTTTGACTTTCCTTATGCGCCATGTCGTTGATCATGATCTGGGTATTGACCCATGCTTCAAATTCCTTCATAAATTCCTGTTCGTAACTCATTGATTCTCCTTATTCTAATCCACGGAAATAGTCCGTATCAATCTCTCGGTAGGGTTGGATATCCTGAACATACTCCAACACTCCTTGGAATTCCCCGTTCTCATCGTGTACTGCAGCGTAGGTAATGTGGATAAACTTGCCTCGCGACTCTGACTTGAACCACATTTCATACTTGTCCTTGAGCCCTTCACGAAGACCTTGCATGATGGCTTTGACTTTCTCCAAATATTTTGGAGGATGACATAATTCGACATTGCGCCCGACTTGGGACGGTGTCCGTTTGAAAATCATCTCATCAGCTGGCGCATTGTCATTGTAATACTGAAAAATATCGTCCTTATTAACAAAAGTGATCTCCATAGGGAGGTGATTGAGGATGAGGTTGGCCTGCTCGACTGAGAGATAGCCATTGCCAAAAGCCTGTTGGCTATGGCGGTCCAGCACTGCTTCCTTTTCCTTAGGGGTAAAGGTAATGGTGAACTGGCCTTCTGGTGTATCGATAACTTGCTGAACTTGACCTTCAGCCGTGTCTAGTTGCACGGGCTCCTCTGCACTCTTTTCCTCAACGAAACTCTGGCGCTCTGGCACCCATTTCTCTGACGGACGGATGATGGCATAGCCGTAGGCATCGCTCTCCTCCGCAATCTGAATCCAGTCATCCTGGGTGAAAGACTCAAGGAGAATCATGAGGAGGATGGACTCTTCCTTGAAAATCATACTTTCAAACTCTGTCGCAAAAGCTTCAAAATCTTCTTTTACACTGCTAATCGATACTTCAGGTAGTGACTTGGCTGTCGTTAAAGCTGTTTGAAAGAGTTCTCGGATCTGGTCATCCACTCCCCACATAACCTTAGGAGGTGAATCGTGTCCATAGCGCTCCATGATGGGAAAGAAGAGCTCTTCCTTGCGCTGATAGTGAATATCAAATTGGCCCAACAGCCCCATTTGACGAACCAAACCCTTACGCATCTCTGCCAGCATTTCCTCGTCTTCCATAGACTCATAGGTGTCCAACAATCTCCGAATGCGAATCAAGGCAGCACGGAGAGCCAGATTTTCATCCTTGAAGACGCGAACTGGGTGGCCAGGGTGTTCAGTATCCTCCACTTCGACGCCCTTAACAGCATTTTTAAAAAGATTAGCATGGACATCGCAGAGTTCCATGACATCTTCAAAGGTGACACCTGAGTCTGAGTTCATCAGCTCGTGCTCCATGAGGGAAATCTCGATGGCTGACACACCTGTAAAGGTCGCATCAAAACGCTCCTGAACCGACTCAGGAGAGGCGCCATTATGCAATTCTAACAAAATATCCCGTAGGATATGAATCCGTTCATCTGCCATTAGTCTAATCCAATCACTTCATAGCCGTTCGCTTCTAGCGTGCGGACAATCTTGTCCATAGGCGTTCCTTCAAGTTTAGAACCCTGCTTCAGCGATACTTTGCGACCGACTGTGTTGCGCATCAAGGGATTAGCAAGTGGTTTAAAACCCAGCTCCACTAGGATTTCCAAGACTTCTGGATGCTTGTCCACCACTTCTGCAACGGGAATTGACACATCGATGATATTGTCCATGACGACCTCCATGTATGTTCTAATACTCTTCGAAAATCTCTTCAAACCACGTCAGCGTCGCCTTACCGTACTCAAGTACAGCCTGCGGCTAGCTTCCTAGTTTGCTCTTTGATTTTCATTGAGTATAAAATGATTTTACTGCTTATATTATACCATATGGGAAGAGATTAAAAAACTAGTAGTGAAGTTCCTACTAGTTTCTTTCATTTCAAGTTATTCCTTATCCTCTGGTTTTGCGAGCCACTGGGCTACATCCATCAGCTTGTCAGCAAGCAGTACTTTCCCGAAACCTACTAGAGCATTGTCATCTTTCTTCATGTTCTTCAGGACTTTGACGCTTTGCATCACAAAAAGTAATTCCCGAAGGTCTTGGCTAGGATTTTAATGAACCCCATATTACCTTCCCTCGTCTAACTGCAGTTTCTAGCTGATTGCTATACCAGACTAGCTAGTTATTGATAAGAAATCATTTCATCTCACTCTTTCCAATTTCTATACTATCATACAAGCTAAGCTTTATAAAGCTTTTTAATAATTTTTTACTCTAGAAAGATTCTCCAGTATTTTTTATTGCCATTTCTCCACCAAAAAAGAGGGTGTCCCCTCTTTCTTAGTTCTTATCCAGATTGCGTAGCATCTCGTCAATCTTGTTTCCATATTCGATGGATTCGTCTTTGACGAAGGTTAAATCTGGGATTTTGTACAATTTCAAATTGCGACCAAGTTCACGTTTGATCGTACCAGTTGCTTTTTCAAGCCCGATTTGAGCTTTTTGATTATCCGAAGCAAGGTTACTCAAAATGGTGTAGTAAACCTTGGCAACAGACAAGTCACCCAGCATCTGAACATCTGTAATGGTCACACCTTGGACACGCGGATCACGGACTTTCTTTTGCAAAATCTCATTGACTTCACGCTTGATTTCCATGCCCACACGATCCGTACGGAAATGATTTGCCATGATATTCCTTTCTCTACTTTGAACCAAAAGCTAGGCCAGCAGACCTAGCTATTTTTAAATTTCTTGATTTTTAATTCAAATTGAAACGACGTTCAATTTGAAATCACCTGCTTCTTTCACTGTGGTGAAAGTGATGGAACTGATTTATCAGTCCCATCACAGGGGATTTTTGAGACCTTAGGCTCAAAAATAAGCAATGAAACCATCGGTTTGCTTGCGTCCCTCACCACCTAAGAAAGGAGCAAAAATCTTAACGTTTGATTTCTTCCATGACGTATGCCTCAATCACATCATCAGTCTTGATATCATTGTAGCCATCAATCATCAATCCACCTTCACGACCGTTTGTAACTTCTTTGACGTCGTCTTTGTAGTGTTTCAAGCTTGCGAGTTCGCCATCATAGATTACGACACCGTCACGGATAACACGGACTTTAGAATCACGGGTAACCTTACCACTCGTAACCATGAATCCACCGATGGTTCCCACTTTAGATACCTTGAAGGTTTCACGGATGATTGCTTCACCGATAACTTTTTCTTCGAATTCTGGATCAAGCATTCCTTTCATGGCTTCTTCCATCTCTTCGATAACCTTGTAGATAATGCTGTGGAGACGGATTTCTACATCATCTTCTTCTGCTTGTTGACGAGCTTGTGGTGTAGGGCGCACATTGAAACCGATGATAAAGGCATTTGAAGCTTCCGCAAGGGTCACGTCAGACTCGTTGATAGCACCGACTGCTGAGTGAACGATAGTAACCTTCACACCTTCCACATCAATTTTTTGAAGCGAGGCAGAAAGGGCTTCAACAGAACCTTGTACGTCGGCCTTGATGATAACATTAACAGACTTGAGCTCACCTGCTTTAAGCGTATCAAAGAGGTTTTCAAGGCTGACACGTTGGGTTACTTGACGTTGCTTCATAAGAGCACGTTTCGCACGTTCTTCACCTGCTGCACGCGCAGATTTTTCATCTTCGTAAACAGCAAAGTGGTCACCCGCCATTGGTGCTTCGTTCAAACCTGTGATAGACACTGGTGTTGATGGTCCAGCAACCTTAACACGACGACCAAGGTCATTGGTCATGGCACGGACACGACCGAAGGTATTCCCGACAACGATTGGATCTTGGACATTCAAGGTACCTTGTTGCACAAGAAGGGTTGCGACCGCACCTTTTCCTTTATCCAAGCGAGCTTCGATAACGGTACCGATCGCACGCACTGTTGGGTCGGCCTTGAGTTCTTGGATTTCAGCTACAAGAAGGACTGTTTCCAAGAGTTCATCGATGTTTTGGTTGAATTTAGCTGAGATTTCTACAAACTCAGAATCTCCACCCCAGGCAGTTGACATAACACCGTGTTCAGCCAATTCACCGATAACACGTTCCGGGTTGGCACCTGGTTTATCAATCTTGTTGATAGCTACGATGATTGGAACGTTGGCCGCTTTTGAGTGGTTGATGGCTTCGATAGTCTGAGGCATAACCCCATCGTCGGCCGCTACAACCAAGATGGTAATATCGGTAACAGATGCACCACGCGCACGCATAGAAGTAAAGGCCGCGTGTCCTGGTGTATCAAGGAAGGTAATCTTCTTGCCGTTTTCAACGATTTGGTAAGCACCGATATGCTGAGTGATACCACCTGCTTCACCTGTCGCTACACGAGAGTTACGAAGGGTATCCAAAAGTGTTGTCTTACCATGGTCAACGTGTCCCATGATGGTTACAACTGGTGGACGCTCAACCAATTCATCTTCGTTAAGATAGCCATCTTCGACAAAGAAACGTTCGATGTCGGCATTATCCACTTCAACCTTTTGTTTGGCTTCGATACCATAATCCACCATGAGGAGTTCAATGGTTTCCCCATCCAAGGATTGGTTTTGTGTAGCCATGACACCCATCATAAAGAGTTTCTTAACGATTTCTGCTGGTTCACGTTTGATACGTTTTGCGATTTCCGCAACAGTCATACCATCTGTATACTCAAATTCTGTTGGCAATTCGTGGAACTTACGCTCTGTAACAGGTTTTGGAGTCTGGTTACGGTTGTTTTGCTTGTTCCCTTTTTTATTTTTCTTGTTGTTATTCCAGTTACTATTTCTTTGATTTCTCACTTGATTCTGACTACTTCGATTCTTTTGTTGTTTTCTAGGACCATCTTCTTCGTGATCATAATCGTCACGTTCTTTGTCTGGTCGAGCTTGTTTTTTACGACGTGTATCCACTGGCGCTTCTTTCGCTACAGGAGCTACTGTTACGGCTGACTGCGTTTGTTCAGCTAGCTTAGCAGCTTCTTCAAAGATTTCCTCTGGCTCCTTGCGTTTGTTAGCTTGAGCCAAGGCTTCTTTGGCAGCTTGCGATTGTTTGAAGCGCTCCTCGCTTGAGCGTGCGTACTCTGCATTTTGCTCTGCTTTTAGGGCTGCTGCACGGGCTTTAAAGTCAACACGTGGCCCAGCTTGCTTGGGCTGGAAGTCTTGTTGCTGACGGCGATCATTGCCACGATTTCCTTGACCTTGTGGTTTTTTCCCTTGGTCGTTAAATCGGCGATTGTCGCGGTTTCCTTGACCAGGTTTGCCACCATTACGACCATCATTTTTCTGACGGTTGCCGTTTTGTTGTTGGTCACGGTTGTTGCCCTTGTTTTGTTTGCGTCGTTCTGCCTGCTCTTTGGCACGCGCCTCACGCTCCGCCTTGAAGTTTCGACTCTGTGGTCTTGCGGCCACTACTTTTTCTTCCTTAGGAGCTGCAGGTGTAGCTGATTTGCTTTCTTCCTTAGCGGCTACTGGTTTAGCTGATACAGACTTTTCTGCTTTCTTTTCTACACTTGCTTTTGGTGCTGCAGGTTTTGCTTCTGCCTTAGGAGCAGGTGCAGGTTTAAAGCTAGCTGCGATTTGTTCAGCAGCAGCAGCTTCCACACTCGATGAGTGGCTTTTCACATCCAAGCCCAACTCTTTTGCACGCGCTACAACTTCTTTACTTTCTTTTCCAAGTTCTTTTGCGATTTCGTACAATCTTTTCTTAGACAAATCATGTCCTCCTCTTCTATTCCATAAGAGACCTCATTTTCTTTGTAAATCCAGCATCTGTCACAGCCAAAACCTTTCTCGATTTTCCGACTGCTATGCTTAATTCCAGTGTTGAAAACACGGTTATAACTTCTACTTGATAATAGTCACTTTTATCTTGAATCTTCTTGGTCAGATTGGGACCAGCATCATGAGCTAGAAAGACTAGCTTGGCTTTCTGGTCTTGGATGGCTTTAACCACCAATTCCTCACCTGATATGATCCGGCCTGCTCGTTGAGCAAGTCCCAAGAGATTGCTAATTTTTTGCTTATTCAAGTCCTAACTCTCTTCTTTTTACTTTGTGATCAACATAAGCGATCAACTCGTCATAAAAGCTTTCTTCCACTTCCATGTTAAAGCTACGGTTAAAGACTTTCTTCTTTTTTGCCTCTAGGGCTTCTGCATTGTCTAGCTTGATATAAGCGCCACGGCCATTGGCCTTGCCTGTCGGGTCGATAAAGACATCTCCTTCCTTGTTCTTGACAATGCGGAGCAAATCACGCTTATCAATCACTTCATTGGATACAACAGACTTGCGCAAAGGGATTTTTCTTGTTTTCATCTTTCCCTCCTCTAGCAGCTTTTATTCTTCTGTCAATTCATCCGCAACTGCGTAATCAACTTGACCTGCTTCTTCCATAGCTTCAAACTCACTGGCAGACTTGATATCGATACGGTAACCCGTCAAGTGAGCTGCCAAACGAACGTTTTGTCCACGACGACCGATGGCTAGAGAAAGTTTGTTATCAGGTACAACGACCAAGGCACGTTTGCTGTCGTTTTCATCAAAGATAACTTGGTCAACCTCTGCAGGTGCGATGGCATTGTAGATAAACTCAGCTGGATCTGCTACCCACTCAATAACGTCAATGTTTTCTTCGACAGGAATCATACGATCGCTCTTGGCATCGTAACGAGCTGGGTGGAATTTGCTGGTGATCTTCTTGATATTTGTACCACCACGTCCAACGATTGTCCCGATAGCGTCCACGTTTGGATTGTGGCTACGAACGGCAACCTTGGTACGGTCACCAGCTTCGCGGGCTACACTCATGATTTCGACAGTTCCGTCATAGACTTCAGGAATTTCTTGCTCCATCAAACGTTTAATCATTTCTGGATGGCTACGGCTAACAAATACGTTGACACCACGAGGGTTGTCTTCAACTTTGTAGACATAGACTTCGATACGATCGTGGGAAGCAAAGACTTCTCCAGGGATTTGGTCTTGTTTTGACAATTGGGCTTCGATGCTGCCAAGGTTGACATAGATAAAGCGATTGTCAAAGCGTTCTACTGTACCAGACATGATTTCTTGTTCATGTTCCTTGTAAGTATTGTAGGTGATGGCACGTGTTTGCTTGCGCATTTTTTCCATGATGGTTTGTTTGGCAGATTGGGCTGCTACACGACCAAACTCAGCTGGTGCTTCTTCAAACTTGATTTTGTCGCCAAGCTCATAGGCTGAATTAATGGCAAGGGCATCTTTCAAGCTAATTTCCAAACGGCTATCAAATACTTCATCAACAACTTCACGGACAGTATAAACTGTAAAGTCGCCTGTCTTTTCATTGAAGTCGATAGCTACGCTATCAGACTGACCGTAGCGTCTGCGATAAGCGGAACGAAGTGACTCTACTACTGCGTCGATGATGTCTTCTTTTTTGATTCCCTTGTCTTCTTCCAAAATGCGGAAGGCCTCTAGCATTTCTTTACTCATGTTCTTTTTACTTTTGAATCCTCAAAAGCTATCCTTTCTTTTCTATAGTTTTACTGCTAAACGTGCTTTTGATACTAAACTGTATGGAATTTGGACGGTTTTCTTACGTGTCTTGTCCATATACTCCATAGTCAACTCATCCCCTTCAAAGGATACCAAGGTACCTTCAAAGACTTTTTGCTTATCGATGGCTTGGTAGAGCCCGACATGAATGTATTCCCCAACTGCTCCAGCGACAGCATCCTTGGTTTTCAAGGGACGTTCCAAGCCTGGACTGGTGATTTCTAGGAAATATTGTTCTGGGAAGGGATCGGGCTTGATGGTATCTAGGACAGGACTGATGATTTCTGTCAGGTCTGCCGTGTCGTTCAAGGTAATTCCTTCAGGTTTATCTACAAAAATACTGAGAATCATGTCACTGCCAATCTTTCCATACTCGATATCCACGAGCTCGAAAGGCGCTTGGATGACAGGTTCTACAACTTCTCTGACTAATTCTACGATTGTTGCGATTGCGTCCACCTCCTCATAAGCAAGAGGCGAAGATATTTCCCCGCCTCTCTTTCTCATATTCTTACTATCAGTATAGCACGTTTGTCAATTTATGTAAAGCATAAGCACTCAAACAGCTGGTTTTCAAGCTATTTCTTAAAATTCTGCCTCAACTCGGTAGATCACTTGACCTTTGCTGGAGAATTTTTGCTCATATTCCGTCATGACATTACCTTCAAAATCACTGGCATGCAGATCCAGCCAAACACCATTGAGTTTCATCCCATACTGAGAAAAGCTCACTAGACTGTACTCAAATAAGCCACGGTTATCTGTCTTGAAATGGATTTCCCCATTCTCGGGCAAGATGCGCTTGAAGGTATCCAAGAAACTCTTGTAAGTCAAACGACGTTTTTCATGGCGCTTTTTAGGCCATGGATCTGAAAAGTTTAGGTAGAGACGATCAATCTCACCGTCTTCAAAGTAGTCAGTCAGATCTGAACCATCTACCCACAGCAACTTGATGTTGGGCACTCCAACTTCTAATACCTTATCCAAGGCATAACTCAATACCGACTTTTGGATATCAATTCCGATGTAGTTGATGTCAGGATTTTGCTTGGCCATTCCGGATACGAAGGCCCCTTTCCCACTTCCAACCTCTACATGAATAGGATGATCATTTCCAAACAAGTTTCGCCATTTCCCTTTAGCCTCCAAGGGATTGAGGACCACATACTGAGGATTGACCTCTAGTAATTCTGTCGCTCCTTTACGATTTCTAACTCTCATCTCTTCTTTCCATACTTGTCACGGAAGACACGCAAGGCATAAATCTCCCGGTTTACATTGTCTAAATCTTGATTTTCACAGTATTTGGCAATCTGGTTCAAGTAAGAATACTGACCATACCAATACAATTTATCTAACACTGTCTGATTGTACTTATAGCCGTAGTCTCTCAACCATTGGCGCCACTGATGATCCGGAATGTAGTGGCATAGCAAATGCGCTACATCAAACATACGATCCGTCAGACGAACCGAATCCCAATCCACTAGATAAACGAGTCCACTCTCTGTCTCAATCCAATTACTATGACGAAGATCCCCGTGCACAATCGTTGCATGGTCTTCCCTAAAACCTGGAACTGTCTTACCTAGCTCCGCAATCACACTGTTCAAATAGTGGTTCTGCTTCAAGATTTCTGGAACTCCTTGCTGCCAAGAACGTAGCAAATCAACTGGTGTTTCCATGATATATCCCAAACGGCTCAACTGCTTCATCAAGGGACGCGAGCGGTGAAGGCGGTTCAAGATATTGATAATCTGCTTGCGATTCATATCGTAAGGGGTCAAGATTTTGCCCGTCAGCCATTCCTGAGCACACATATCACGGCCATCTGGCAAACGACGAGTCCATAGTAATTGAGGAGCGATTTGTTCTCTGGCTAGGCCAGGTAGGATTGGAGAGGTGTTCATTTTTACAAAGACGCGCTTCCCATCAGGGTAGCTTCCCATATAAGCTTTGCCGCTCTTCCCAGGGATAGGGGTCAGCGTTAGCTCATTATCACCCAAGTCCATTTCTTTCCTCCGTATAAAGTTTCCTTACTATTCTACTAGTTTTTGGTCTATTCGTCAACCAATCTTTTTAGTTGGTAAGGCAAATAAAACAATTGTAGGAAGAGACTAGCCCCTACAAGAGCCAACAAGGCTATTTTCTCTTGAAAAACCACTGCTCCGACCAGCAACTCCAACAAAAGAACTACACTTCCCACACCGACTACAATCTGTTTCAAGCCCTTCTCTTTCTCCCCTTTTTCTAAAGGAAAGAGATGGGTCAAGTACTGGTAGTCAAAGGCATGATAGAGGGCCAGCAACTGAAAGAGCAAGAGGTAGTTAAATAGAGCCACTACTGCCGTCGCGATCCAAGCTTGCTCGATAAAGATCACAGCTAATAAGGATAGGAGCAAGAGGCGCAAACTGAGGGCAAACAAATCTCCATTTCGCAGGTAAGAACGGAGATAGAGATTTTGCCAAATCTTCCCAGGCACCTTTTGAACAGTCTTTAGGATGAAATCTAGATAAGCGCGACGTTTGACACTATTTGAAACGCCCTTGACCCGAGTAAAGAGAGCAAAGAAACGAAGCAAAACTTGCTTGCGCTTGCTCTCTTGGGCGATCACATAGTACCAGTCAATTCCGTTCTCAGTAAAAAATTTATTGGATTTTTGACGAAAGACCAGGTATTTCCCAGCTCCCAGTAAAAGCACATAGATGAGAAAGACTGGCAAGCCATAACCCATGGCTAAAAATAAGGGCGCAAATAAAAGCAAGAAAAGTGTTTGGACAAAGAGCCAAACGACCAGTGAGCGCATCGTCTGCCCTTTGAGGTGAGACTTAACCTCCTCTTCACTGACTAAGAGAAAGAGCTTGTCAGGTGCCTCCATATAGGTCGCGATTCCTCCCCAAGCCAAAAGCAAGGTAGAGACAATCCCCAAAAACAAGAGGATAGGCCAGTGGTTTTCAGGAAAATCTTGCAAGAGTTGGCTGTACTGGTAAGCTAGAAAACCGATGAGAACTAGCAGAAACAAGACAAAGTGGTCATTGAGAACATAACGCAGATAACCGACACACTCCTTACGAAAAGACTGCTTTCTCTTTAAAAACAAGTCTTTCATAGCTCCTCCTCTTTGGTCAGAGCCAAGTAAATGTCATTCAAACTCGCTTCAGGCATGTCAAAGGCCTCGCGCAGTTGCTGGAGGTTCCCCCGAGCCCGAACCTCTCCCTTGTGGAGGATGACAAAGGCATCACACATCTTTTCTGCTGAGTCTAGCACGTGGGTACTCATGAGAATGGACTTGCCTTTTTGCTTTTCCACTTCCAAAAGCTGAATCAAGTCAGAAATAGCCAGTGGATCGAGGCCAAGAAAAGGCTCATCAACGATAAAAAGACTCGGGTCCACCACAAAGGCACAGATAATCATGACCTTCTGCTTCATCCCTTTGGAAAAATGTACTGGGAACCAGTCTAATTTTTGATCCAAACGAAACATTTTCAACAAAGGTTCTACTCGATCAAAAGCGACTTTTTGCTCAATACCATAAGCCATAGCCACCGTTTCAATATGCTCTCTGAGGGTCAATTCCTCGTACAAGCTAGGCGTTTCAGGAATATAGCCAATCTGCTTGCGGTAGTTGGTTGCATCTTCTCGCAGGGTTAGGCCATTAATCTTGATTTCCCCACTGTAAGGTGTCAAGAGACCAATAATCTCATTGATTGTCGTTGATTTCCCAGCACCATTGAGACCAATCAAACCGACCAACTGCCCACTTTCAACTGTAAAGGACACATCTTTCAAGACAGGAACGTGAATATAGCCTCCTGTCAGGTTTTTAATTTCTAACATATTTTCTCCGAATCTGGTATAATGTAGCTATATTATATCAAAATTCAATACAGTAGAGGTGGATTTTATGTCAGATTGCATTTTTTGTAAGATCATCGCAGGGGAGATTCCTGCTTCAAAAGTATACGAGGATGAGCAGATTCTTGCCTTCCTTGATATCTCTCAAGTAACGCCTGGACACACCCTCATTGTACCAAAAGAGCACTATCGCAATCTTTTAGAAATGGATGCTGCGAGTGCCAGCCAACTCTTTGCCCAAGTGCCAACAGTGGCTCAAAAAGTCATGAAGGCTACCAAAGCTGTCGGCATGAATATCATTGCCAACTGCGAGGAAATCGCAGGCCAAACAGTTTTTCATACCCACGTGCACCTCGTACCTCGCTACGGTGCAGAAGATGACCTCAAGATTGACTTTATTGCCCACGAACCAGACTTTGACAAACTTGCCCAAGTCGCTGAAACCATTAGAAATGCCTAAGGAGTTGCCATGAAACTATCCAATCTATTGCTATTTGCAGGTGCTGCAGCTGGAAGTTATTTTGTCGTAAAAAATCGCCAAGTCATCACAGAGGAGTTGATGGATACTAGCGACCGTGTCGAAGCTATGAAGGAGGACTTGGATGTCATTCAAAACAGCCTGCAAATCATCGACCAACAAAAAGCCCTTATCAAGGAATACCAAAAAGATTTAACCTATAAATTCAAAGTCTTGGAAAAGGATTTCCAAACTAGAATGGCGGTCCTCCAAGAAGAAAAACAAGAATAAGAGAGCCTCCAAGTTTCCTTAAATCCTTTTTGGGTTACTAGATTCGAACAGAAAAGGGAGGGAATGAAAGTGAAACAGTTTTTAAAAGTTCTAGCGAAGGTCATCGCGATCCCTTGTGGCTGTCTCTGCCTTCTGACGGCTCTAGCATTTCTACTACTGATGAATCTTTTCAAGGCCTCACCGAGTGACATCCAAAAAGGAAATGAATCCTTAAAACAAATATTTATCTCTCTTGACATGCCTCCTGAGAAAGTAAAATCAAATGGAAGGTATCAATTCGAGGGTGGAGGCTTAAATTTCTATGTTACTTTCTCAGATGAGGTTATCAATAGTCACCCCGTCCTAAAAGAAAGTCCAAAACTCACCAAAAACCGACTGGAAGTCTATGTCCTACAGGCAGGGGATATTTCATACTATAAGGTAGGAGACAACTTGTTCAATCATGGTTTAATACAATTTTTAGAAAAGGAAAGTGAGAAGTATTTCCAAGAAAAAGGAAAGAAATCAAATTCTTCTTACACAATTCTAAATTGGAAAGATCAGGAAAGTCTTAAAAAGGGAATTGCATTCTATGAAAAAGCTTTGACCTTAGTGGATATTCAAGATAACTCGGCAATCAAACACATTGATACTATTACCATTAAGCCTGGTAAGGAAGCGGAACTTAAGCAACTCATTCAGGAGATGGATGTGGCTGGCTTGCTCACTCAAAAGTACAAATAGTAGACTAACTGGAAAATGATTTTTCGACACTAAATTTTCAATGGTAACAAAAAAGAGCCAATTGGCTCTTTTTGTTTTATTCTCCTTCAAAGGCATCTTTTATATGGTCAAAGAAGCCTTTTTTCTTTGGATTGACTTTCAAGTCACCTGCAGCCGCGAACTCTTTAAGGGCTGCTTTTTGGCGGTCGTTCAAACCTGTCGGAGTAACGACATTGACAGTCACGTATTGGTCACCAACGGCACCGCCACGAAGGCTCGGTGCTCCCTTACCACGTAGACGGAATTTCTTGCCAGTCTGAGTTCCTTCTGGGATGACCAATTCAACATCTCCATGCACGGTTGGAATTTCCACAGTATCACCAAGAGCTGCTTGGACAAAGTTGAGGTTCAGATTGTAGAAGATAGTGGTTCCTTCACGTTCAAACTTATCACTAGCTTCTACTGAAACCACCACATACAAGTCACCATAAGGTCCACCGTTAAATCCTGCTTCACCTTGACCCGCTAGGCGGATTTGTTGGCCTGTTTCCACACCCGCAGGGATCTTCACATGTACGCTATGAGCTTGTTTTTCATGACCTGTTCCGTGACAAGTTGTACATGGATCTTTGATTTCTTTTCCGCGACCATGACAGACATCACAGGTTACTTGGCGGCGCATCATACCAAGCGGAGTCTGCGTATCGACGTTAATAACACCAGCGCCATGACAGCGTCCACAAGTGACTGGACTTGTCCCTGGCTTAGCACCAGATCCATTACATGTACGACAGCTAGCTTCACGATTGTATTTAACTTCCTTTTCTGTTCCGAAGATAGCTTCTTCAAAGGTCAAGTTCACACGGTACTGGAGGTCATCCCCTTGACGAGGAGCGTTTGGATTGCGCGAAGCTCCGCCTCCACCGAAGAAACTTGAGAAAATATCCTCAAAACCACCGAAGCCACCTGCTCCGTCAAAGCCACCAAAACCACCGGCACCACCAAAGCCACCGTTGGCACCTGCAGCACCATATTGGTCGTAGGCTGCACGTTTTTGGTCGTCACTCAAAGTCTCATAGGCTTCTTGAACTTCCTTGTATTTTTCCTCAGCACCAGGCTCCTTGTTGATATCTGGGTGGTATTTTTTGGAAAGCTTACGATAAGCCTTTTTGATCTCGTCTGCCGAAGCGTTTTTTGACACCCCCAGACGATCATAAAATTCAGTATTGTTCATACAAGATACTAAGAGCGAACAGAAAGCGACTGAAATTTAGGAAACCGATAAGAAATCCTGATTTCTTAGGAGGTTTATCTAATTTCCAAGCTTTCCGCTCGAGTTCAATTACGAACACCCTTATTCCTTTCTATTAGTCTTACGGAACGAAGCCTCAATCTAGGTCGGGTTCAATTCCTTTCTTTTATATCAATGAGAAAAACTCAAATAAATTAGGTTCAACCCCTTTTTACCGAAAAACAGAGGCTGGGTTGCAACCTCTGGATTTCTTCTTATACTTACTAGTTCGAGTTTTAAAAATCAAACTAGTAATGGCTCAACTGAGTTTTGGCTAAAAACTTCGGAAAAAAGATAAGCCATCTTTTGTGCATCGCACAAGGCGATGGCTTCCTATTTTTCTTTCGTTTTCTTAACGCCTCAACATCTTACCGAATCGAGCACGCCCTAACCTCTTGGTGAAAAAGAGACGTAGCTGTTTTCGCTTTAGCGAACTACAGATATGGCTACCTTTAGGTGCAAGTCTTCCTAGAAACTAAAGTTTCTGCGTCATATTTCCTATTTTCACTGTGAGGTTTTAACGGGCTTTGCATCTTACTTTTCAGTAAACTCTCCGTCTACAACATCATCGCCTGCGTTTCCTGTTGCTTGTGCGCCTTCTGCTCCTGCTTGAGCTTGTTGGGCTGCAGCGGCTTGTTCGTAAAGTTTAACAGCAAGTCCTTGAGCTTTTTCGTTCAATGCTTCGAGTTTTGCTTTCATTTCGTCCAAGTTGTTATCTTCTTGGGCTTTCTTAAGCTCATCAAGGGCAGCTTGGGCAGCGTCACGTTCTGCATCGAAGCCTTTTCCTTCAGTTTCCTTGATTGTCTTTTCAGTCGCAAAGATAGCTTGGTCTACTTCGTTACGAAGGTCAACTTCTTCTTTACGTTTCTTATCTGCTTCAGCGTTTGCTTCTGCATCTTTCATCATGCGGTCGATTTCTTCATCAGTCAAACCAGAGTTAGATTGGATAACAATAGTTTGTTCTTTTTGAGTTCCAAGATCTTTAGCCTTAACAGATACGATACCGTTCTTGTCGATGTCAAATGTTACTTCGATTTGTGGGATACCACGAGGAGCAGCTGGGATGTCTGTCAATTGGAAACGTCCAAGAGTCTTGTTATCTGCGGCCATTGGGCGTTCACCTTGAAGAACGTGGATATCAACGGCTGGTTGGTTGTCTGCTGCAGTTGAGAAGACTTGTGATTTAGATGTTGGAATTGTTGTGTTACGGTCGATGAGTTTTGTGAAGACACCACCCATTGTTTCGATACCAAGTGACAATGGTGTTACATCAAGAAGGACAACGTCTTTAACATCACCAGTGATGACACCACCTTGGATAGCAGCACCCATGGCAACTACTTCATCAGGGTTTACTGATTTGTTTGGTTCTTTACCAGTTTCAGCCTTAACAGCTTCTACAACGGCTGGGATACGAGTTGAACCACCAACTAGGATAACTTCGTCAATATCTGACAAGCTCAAACCTGCATCTGAAAGGGCTTGACGAACTGGAACTTTTGTACGCTCTACAAGGTCACGAGTCAAATCGTCAAATTTGGCACGAGTCAAAGTCATTTCCAAGTGAAGAGGTCCAGATTCACCAGCAGTGATAAATGGCAAGCTGATTTGAGTTGAAGTTACACCTGAAAGGTCTTTCTTAGCTTTTTCAGCCGCATCTTTCAAACGTTGAAGAGCCATCTTGTCTGTTGATAAGTCAATACCATTTTCTTTCTTGAATTCTGCAATCATGTGATCGATGATTTTTTGGTCAAAGTCGTCACCACCGAGTTTGTTATCCCCTGCAGTCGCCAATACGTCGAAGACACCGTCACCGAGTTCAAGGATAGAGACGTCAAATGTACCTCCACCAAGGTCGAATACCAAGATTTTTTCTTCTTTGTCAGTCTTGTCCAAACCGTAAGCAAGAGCTGCTGCAGTTGGTTCGTTAACGATACGTTCTACTTCAAGACCAGCGATTTTACCAGCATCTTTTGTTGCTTGACGTTGAGCATCGTTAAAGTAAGCTGGAACTGTGATAACTGCTTTAGTTACTTTTTCACCAAGGTAATCTTCCGCATAACCTTTCAAGTATTGAAGGATCATAGCTGAGATTTCTTGTGGAGTGTACTCTTTACCATTTGCAGAAACTTTTTCAGAAGTTCCCATCTTAGATTTGATAGAGATAACTGTATCTGGGTTTGTGACTGCTTGACGTTTCGCAGCATCACCAACGATAATTTCACCGTTTTTGAATGATACTACAGATGGCGTTGTACGGTTTCCTTCTGGGTTTGCGATGATTTTGCTTTCAGTTCCTTCAAGAACTGCAACTGCTGAATTTGTTGTACCTAAGTCAATACCGATAATTTTAGACATGTGTTTTTCTCCTTAAATTTTATATTCTTTCTTTTTGGTACTCTTCTTAGGTGGCGGCGCCGTCAGAGCTTGACTCGTCAATCTCTTTGACCAAACTTTGAGCCTAAGGTCTCAAAGTTTGCGCAAATAGCGCCACGGCGAAGAGTATCGTCTTTTGTTCGCTTCGCTCACTATTGCAAAGCTGAACAATTTCTTATCTTTCTTTCATAGTTTATTGTCGTTTCGGACAAGTTTTCTATTATGTATGTTGCAACCGTCAGAATTGCCTAGTTGTAGACAACTACCATTGCTGGGCGTAGGATGCGGTCATGGAGTTTGTAGCCTTTTTGGAAGACTTGTGCGATGGTATCTGCTGGGTGCTCATCGTCTGCTGGGAGAGTTTGGATGGCCATATGATAGTTATGGTCAAATTCGCCGTCAGCTACAATTTCTTCGATTCCTTCTTCTTTCAAAGCGTGAATCAAGCTCTCTTGCACCATCTCCAATCCTTTTTTGACGTCGTCTGTCAAACCTTCAACTGCTAGTGCACGTTCTAAGTTGTCAAGCGATGGTAAGATTGCTTTTGCCAAGTCCTGACTACGATAACGTTGCAAGTTTTGACGCTCTTCATTGGCACGGCGTTGAATATTCTGCATTTCTGCATGAGCGCGAAGGTATTTGTTTTCGAACTCATCCGCACGTTCATTTGCCAAGTCCAACTCAGACTTCTCAGGAGTTGTTTCCACAACTTCCTCTTCTTTCATTTCTTCGATTTTTTTATCTTGGGCCATTTTCGCCTCCTTTAATAATTACAATTTTAATTTACTTCGTAATGATTACTGCTGAGATAGCGATAAAAATCTGTCAACTTCATGGTCAAAACACGATTGACCACATTGACTTGGTTGACCAATTGCTGGTAATCCAGATTGACCGGACCGATAATTGCCAGAATTCCAAAACCTCGATAAGGAATGAGGAATTTACTGCTAATCACCGCCAAGTCAGCTAGACAGGATTCCTGACTGTCCGCAACACGGACATTTTGCATTTGATCTTCATGCAGACCCTCACGAATCTCCAGAGCCACCTTTTGCGGTTGGTCAAAGAACTGATAGGCCGCTAGATTGGCAAAATTCAAGAGATTGACTTTGCCCGATACCACAATGTTTTCGTTGAACATTTCTTTAAAAATGTGTTCAAAGAGATCCATGACATTGTCCGTTGTTGTGAAGTAACGCTGGATAATCTGCGGAATCTCCGTCCGAATCTTGTAGTGAATATCTAGAACAGTGTGCCCCAAGAAACGTTCCTGAATGATGCTCTTCAGTTTCAGCAAATCTTCCTGCAAGAAGTTCCTTGGAATCAGAAATTGACTGGTAACCGTTCGCGACTCGTCTAGGGTAAATACTGCCAAGGCTGTATGTTGCCCCAAAACAACGATATCAAAAGCTGTCAACCGTTGCCTGCTGGGCTCAACATCCAGTGCTACTACCGTACAGCCACTCAGATCTGTCAGTAGATTTGCAGCTTCTTGCAGAATATCCTCCAGTTTGAAGAACTCCTGATCAAAGGTTTTGACAATCTCATAGACCTCATTTTCAGCCAGTCGGTCAAAATCCAGTGAGTGTTTCACATAGTACTGAAAACCAGCAACACTTGGCATCCGACCGCTTGAAGTATGAGCTTTCTCAAGCAAACCTTGCTTTTCTAAAGCCGCCATATCATTACGAATGGTAGCACTGCTAGAGTTAATAGACTCTTGCAAAGCTTTGGATCCGACAGGTTCGTGCGTTTTGGTAAAGATGTCAATAATCAGATTTAAAATATCCTGCTGACGCTCTGTAACCATCTCATCACTCCTCTCTGTCCGACCGATTAGCACTCTATGCATCCAAGTGCTAACTTATGATTCTATTATACACCCTTAGAAGAGAATGTCAAGACAAAAACTCAAAAAAATAGCACTCTTTTGTCAAGAGTGCTAAAAATCAGTCTGAAGACCTAGAATCTTACTTCTCATCTACTTGGTATTTCCTTTTAAGTCTGTAATATCCATAGATCAGATAAGAAATTAAACAAGCGTATAAAACGAAAGTAATAAAGAAAGACTGAGACAAGTTTTCTCGATACAAACTCATGCAAACAACAAGACCACCTGAAAAAGCGGCTATACAGGAACGAAGTCTAGACCGCATAACTTCCCATCTAAGACCCTTACTCATATATACTTTCTTCTCTGAAAGTATATCAGAAGTTGGTTTACGAAGAATTGAACAAAAACCTGTTTCTATCAATTCCCAACCTCTATTTCTAAAATCTTGTAGTTCATGCTTATACTTTTTAAGAAATCTAGAATCATAGATATGATAGATGACATCATCTGGTTGGCATTGTTCAAAATAGAAAAAACCAAAACGATTAGTTCTATATTTCCAACCTTTCAAGTGCATCTCATGTAAATATTCTTCTTCCTTGTCCAAATCAACTATTGTAAAAATCCGAAATTGTACTTCACTATTCATTGTCTTACCTCCAGATTAGAAAACAGGTATTGCTTCATTTATCAGATAATTCTTTCCACTTTTGAAACAATCTCCAAAAAATATAAGAAATCTGAACCACAAGAGCAAACAATAAAACACAATCTATGATAGTAAGCAAAAACACTAGCCCGCTAAAAACGTCTCTTTCACTGAGCAACTTTAAGAACAACGGAATCAACATTGACAAGAAAAACAAAACAGGAAGCAACCGCAGTCTTAAAATCCGATGAACTATATCCAACTTCCCAGTAGCATCATTATAAATTTCAAACTCTGCATCCGATTCAATTTCAGAATGTGCTTTTCTAAAGTAAGAAAAACCATTAAAGTCTGTAATATGCTCCCAGCCACAGTCTTTAAACAGTTGCAAATAAGAGGTTCTATCTGATGTTTTCATTGGGTAAAAATCCAACTGATAAGACACTTGTTCAGGCTGACACTTTTCAAAGGTATACTTAACCGCAAACAACAAGATAGAATAGCTTACTTTTTTAAGTTTCCAGCCTTTAGCATGCATTTCTCTAAAGTATAGAGCCTCTCTATCATAAACCGCAATGGTAAAAACTCGGTAAACAATTTTCTTTTCCATCATCCTTCCTCCCGACTATTTCTGTAAAGTCGTTCAATACGTTTCAATTCAATATCTAAGACTTTTCGTCCCAAGTCTGTGATCTGATATATTTTACGCTTCTCCTCTTCTCGGACAAAGGAAATCAAGCCATCCTTTTCCATCTTTGACAAGGTTCCATACATAGTTCCAGGACTAATCGAAACTTGCGAATCTGTCATCTCCTTGACCTTTTGTGTGATACCATATCCATGGTTCTCCTTCTGTAGACAAAACAAGATATAAAATCCTGTTTCCGTCATCGGAAGATAAACACGACGAATCTTATCCGTTAATTCCATTATAGCCACCTCCTATTCAGTTTAATATATCGCACTTCGTTATATAAAATATATCACACCCCGATATAAAACACAAGAAAAAAAGATCACCCTCAGGCAATCTTTCTTCTATATTAGTAAAGATCTAAATAATTATCAACTTCCCACTGTGAAACGAAGGTTGCATAGCTAGCCCACTCGATACGTTTAGCTTCAAGGAAGCTCGTATAGATGTGGTCACCTAGGGCAGCCTTGACCACGTCATCCTCAGTCAAAGCTTTCAAGGCGTTGTGAAGAGTTGATGGAAGATCTGTAATCCCAGCTTCCTTACGCTCTTCTGCTGTCATGATATAGATATTTTCTTCGATAGGAGCTGGTGCTTCGATTTTATTTTCAATACCATGCAAACCAACTTCCAAAAGAACAGCCATAGCGATGTATGGGTTTGCCATTGGGTCCACTGAACGCAACTCTAGACGAGTTCCCATACCGCGTGAAGCAGGCACGCGCACAAGTGGTGAACGGTTGCGACCAGCCCAAGCAATGTAAACAGGTGCTTCATAACCTGGGACCAAACGTTTGTATGAGTTAACTGTTGGGTTCATGATGGCAGTATAGTTGTATGCATGCTTGATCAAACCACCAAGGAAATGGTAGGCCGTTTCAGACAGCTGCATTCCTTTTGGATCATTTGGGTCAAAGAAGGCATTGTTTCCTTCTGCATCAAACAAGGACATATTACAGTGCATACCTGATCCAGCGATACCAAATTTTGGTTTCGCCATAAAGGTTGCGTACAAACCGTGTTTACGAGCAATCGTTTTAACAACGAGTTTAAAGATTTGAATCTTGTCACAGGCACGGAGAACTTCATCATACTTGAAGTCAATCTCATGTTGTCCAACCGCAACTTCGTGGTGACTTGCTTCTACTTCAAATCCCATTTTGGTCAAGACATTCACGATTTCACGACGTGTATTGTCTGCAAGGTCAGTAGGCGCCAAATCAAAGTATCCACCCTTGTCATTTACCTCAAGAGTTGGATCGCCATTTTCATCCAGTTTAAATAGGAAGAATTCTGGTTCTGGACCAAGGTTGAAGGATTTGAATCCCACTTCTTCCATGTGGCGAAGAGCACGTTTCAAATTGCCACGAGGGTCACCTGCAAATGGTTTACCTTCTGTTGTATAGACATCACAGATCAAACCTGCAACACTTCCGTTTTCATCTCCCCAAGGGAAGACTGTCCATGTATCCAAGTCTGGGTACAAGTACATATCTGACTCATTGATACGTACAAAACCTTCAATAGAAGATCCATCAAACATAGCCTTGTTTGACAAGACTTTATCTAACTGTTCATCTGTAGCAGGAATTTCGACGTTTTTCATTGTTCCCAAAATATCTGAGAACATGAGACGAATAAAGGTAACATTTTTTTCCTTGACTTCACGACGAATATCTGCAGCTGTGATTGGCATGGTTTTTCTCCTTAATATATGACTACTTGCGATTGCCTAACCGCGACCAAAAGGTGAATGTGCTGAAGCAAAGCGTCCCTGCTGGAGAAGTTCATTATGAAGTGCGCGACGCACCTCCGTCTGACTCACGGCTTTCTTGGACTTCGCCTCACGTTCAGCATATTTTTTCTTAATGGCAGCGATATTGTAGCCTTCAGAGATATAATCTTTGATTTCAAGCAGACGATCCATATCATTCAACGAATACATGCGACGGTTTCCTTCGTTTCGATCAGGTTTAATCAACTCTTGATCTTCGTAATAACGAATCTGACGCGCCGAGAGATCGGTCAACTTCATAACACTGCCGATAGGAAAAACAGCCATATTTCGGCGAAATTCTTTTTCCTTCATTTACATTTTCCTTCTTTCTATCTATTATAGTCTAAAAAAAGACAAACGTCAATTGATAATGTCATAAAATGTAACATTATTTTTCTTTTTTCTCTAAAAAGAGATGAATACGATCAATATCATAATTTACGAGAATTGCGACAAAAACTCCCATGAAAGTTTCCGATACACGCGCAAACACGTACAAAATTGTTTCACCGCTCGGTATTGATAGGGTAATGATTAACATAGCTGCAACACCACCAATAACCCCCGATTTATTATTCATGGCCACATTTGTCATAATGGTTAACATAGTGCAGATTGGAACAACCACCAAGGTCACCCAAAAGGCTTCATGAAATAGGGTATTTAAGAGAAAAAAGATAAGGGCGTAGAAGCCACCGATACTATTTCCTAGAATACGTGAAGTTCCAAAATGGACGCTCTTATCAAAACTCTCCCTCAGACTAAAAACCGCTGTCAGAGCACCGATTTGAAGACCTTTCCAGCCAAAAAAGCCGAAAATCAAAAGAACTAGAAAAACGGCAATTCCCGTTTTAAAAGTCCGCATACCAAGTTTGAACTGTGACTTATCAAATTTATATTTTTTAAAATAACTCATAATCTCAACTTTCTACTACCATTTTAACATAAATTAGTTGATTTTATGAGTAAAAATCAATAGGAAGCGTTTTTAATTTAGGCTATAAAAAAGAGGAAACAGAGTTCCTCTTTTCTATTTAACTTTCAGAAATTAGTTGCTTTCGTCTTCTTTTCGTTTCAACTGACCAAGTCCTAAAACGCCCACTAAAGCTGCTAGACCAAGATATGGCATGTAGCTTGAATCATTTGTACCTGTTTGAGGTAGAGTAGGGTTTCCTTTTGGATTTGGATTAGAATTAGGGGTTGTTGGCTCCTCTGGTTTCTTAGGTTCTGGTGTTGTAGTACGAACTGTGTTTGAAGCGTAAGCAACTTTATTCACAGTATTTACATAGGTATTTTCAAAGGTTCCGACAGCAATTCGTTTCATTTGAATATAAGTCTCAGCCTGGAATGGAGAATCCAACTGAATCTCTTGAAGGAATTCTTCCTTGAAGCGAATGGTAATCATTCCCTTATCTTGATCATGTTCAACCTGTGTTTCAGCTGTTAAGTCTGTCCCTGCCTTAATAACACGACCGTCTTTCAATCGGATATCAACCTTGGCAAGAACTTTATAGTTTCCAGTGTATTGATCACCTTTTTGGTCATAATCATCTACAAAACTATAGTCATTCAAGTCCTCAGAATGATTTTGTGGAATCAAACCACCAATCAAACGATAATTGAAGTACTGGTTCAACGGAATTGTTTGGCCATCAATATTGTCACTGCTTGGATCCATACTGATTGTCACATCTTTTTTCGGTGTGATTTTCGGTACGTTGTTGACAACTACTTCTGTAGCATAGCCATTTCCAAAGTCAATTTGGTAGGCTTTGTTTTCGTACTTACCACCCGTTTGACCAAATTCAGGTTTAACTGTCATCGGATCTGTGATTAGCAATGATTTTCCTGCTGCCACATAGTTCTTGTAGAATTCAGCTGGATTATCAGCTGAGAAGAGTTGGAAAGCACCTTTAACAGTGATGTTTGCTTTCTTCAACAGCTCTTGAATCTTCTTAGGAGCAGCTTCTAAACTATCAAATTGTTGAACACTGATACCTGATACAAGGTTGCCCTCTAGATCACGAATCTTAACCAATTCTGGTTGAAGGGTTAAGGCTTCTTCTGGATAATCATCCACATAGTAGAAACCATTTTGAATTGCTTCTTTAGAAGATTTATCTCCCTTGTATTGGTCCAAATCCCATGTAAGTTCATAGTAGTTAGTTGAACCGGCTAGAACTTCTTTACCATCAATATTCACACCTTGTTTGTTCTTGTTAACTTTCAAAGGTTTGATGTAATTGTTATTTGGATTATCGGGATCGTTTGGTTTACCTGGAGTCGTTACACGAACAATATTTGACTTAACACCGTAGGCATCGTTAACTGTCAACGTAAAGTTATTTGTATAAGTTGCCCCATCATTCAAGACACGGCCAACAACCGTTGGATAAAGAGTTTCAACAGGTTTAGTTAAATCAGCATTATATGTTGCCAATGTCTCATCAGTAGCCTTAAAGGTTACAGTGTGACTAGCTTTGTCATAGCTTGTTTCAAAACCTTTGCTTGCAGCCTTGGTTGCTTCCAAATCAAACTGATAGCCAGTTGGAAGTGGATCTACCAATACAAATGAAGTTGTTTTTGGACGACCTGCAGTTAAAGCTTCCGTTTTCAGCTCAAACTTCACTACAGACTGCTTAGCAACTAGAGTACGATCGATATCTACTCCATCCTCATTTTTAATTTCTTTATTAATCTGAGGTTGTGCAAATAGACGATTGTAATGGAAGTGAACTGTTGGCACCGCTGGTGGTGTTGGCAACTGCTTAGGAGTTGGTGCTACAGGCGGAGTTGGCAATGGATCATAATTTGGCTCTTCTGGTTTTGATGGCTCTGGTTGATCTGGAGTCTTAACTGGTGGTGTTGGCTCATTTTCGTAGCTTGGTGCTACTGGAGCTGGTTCCAATGGTTTCT
>NZ_JATS01000003.1:0-36193 GCF_000526095.1 Streptococcus sp. CM6
GCTCCTCTCTTCAGCGTTCTACTTGCATGTATTAGGCACGCCGCCAGCGTTCGTCCTGAGCCAGGATCAAACTCTCATTAAAAGTTTGAGTTCTCACTCATTTCTGTCACTGACAGATTTATTGTTTTTTCATTGTTCAGTACTATAACCTTAGTTATAGTGCCCTGCACATTGGTTCGTCTTGTTCAGTTTTCAAAGGTCTTTGTCACTCAATCTCTCTCAAGCGACAACTATATTAGTATATCACAGCTGCTAACCTATGTCAACACTTTTTTGAAACTTTTTTCCAAGTTTTTTTAACCGCAATACACCATAGTCCGTACGGGATTCGAACCCGTGTTACCGCCGTGAAAAGGCGGTGTCTTAACCCCTTGACCAACGGACCTTGAGCTTTTCAACTCTTTCTATTATACCTACTTTTTTACCTTTGTCAAGATCTTTTTTCCTCTTTATCGAAATTCTGAAAAGATAAGGGAAAAGAGCCAGTTAAACTGACTCCTTTTATTTATCTTGCCAATTAGTCGCACGTTCCTCTCCCCACCAGTATGGGATCAACTCGGCAACTTTGATTGTTTTTCTTGTTTCGTAGTCCATCATGAACTCTGCTTCTTTATTCTCAGCATTCAATTCTAAGAGAAATTCTCTGCAAGCGCCACAGGGCATACCTGACCCTTCGCCGTAGGGAGGTTTATCTCGAAAGGCGAGGATTTTTTTAACTTTAGTTTGTCCTGAAAATTGATACATATTGAAGAGAGCTGCTCGCTCTGC
This sequence comes from Streptococcus sp. CM6, assembly GCF_000526095.1. Taxonomy (NCBI): domain Bacteria; kingdom Bacillati; phylum Bacillota; class Bacilli; order Lactobacillales; family Streptococcaceae; genus Streptococcus; species Streptococcus sp. CM6. The sequence continues at coordinate 769 of NZ_JATS01000003.1, forward strand.
ACAGAGATGAAAAACACCACAAGTGCCCTCCATACAAAATCCTGTGAAGATCTGTCCATCTTCTGCTTCTACCGCAGCAACAACATGGTTAGCATAAACAAAGTCAGAAACTTCATGGGGATTGAATAAGGTTCGTGCTTCTTCATACATTTTTTCCCATGTATCCATCGGAAGTCCTTTTTATTTAGAAATCTCTTTGAGCATATTATCAATATGCTGGATAGATTTCTCACGACCTAATAGGTAAATCGTATCTGGAAGTTCTGGTCCATGCATTTCACCTGATACTGCAATACGAATCGGCATGAAGAGGTTTTTCCCTTTAATACCTGTTTCTTTTTGAACTGCTTTGATTTGTGGGAAGATGTTTTCTGTTACAAATTCTTCATCTGTCATTGCTTCTAGCTTCGCTTTGAAGGCTTCTAGAACAACAGGAACGGTTTCTCCTGCCATGACCTCGCGCTCAGCGTCTGTCAGCTCTGGGAAATCTGAGAAGAAAAGATCTGTCAATGGAACGATTTCATCCACTGACTTCATTTGTGGTTTGTAGAGTTCTACCATTTTTTCAGACTTGTCAGTCAAACGCCCTGCTTCTTCTAGGAATGGTTTTGCCATTTCAAAGATAGTAGCAAGATCAGCTCTCTTGATGTAGTCGTTGCTCATCCAGTCTAGTTTCTTCTGATCAAAGGCAGCTGGTGACTTGCTGAGGCGGTTTTCGTCAAAGAGCTTAATGAGTTCTTCACGAGAGAAGATTTCGTCTTCCCCACCAGGGTTCCAGCCAAGAAGGGCAATAAAGTTAAAGACAGCTTCTGGCAAATAGCCTTTTTTACGGTAGTCTTCGATAAACTGAAGGGTGTTAGTGTCCCGTTTAGACAATTTTTTACCCGTTTCAGAGTTGATGATCAAAGTCATGTGACCGAACTCTGGCGCTTCCCAACCAAGCGCTTCATAGACCATGAGCTGTTTGGGTGTGTTGGCAATGTGGTCATCTCCACGGATAACATGAGAAATTTGCATATCATGGTCATCGATGACTACGGCAAAGTTGTAAGTTGGGTAGCCATCTTTCTTTTGAATCACCCAGTCACCGCCGATATTGCCACCTTCAAACTCGATATCACCTTTGACCATATCATGCCATTTGTAGATACCAGACTCATTGACAGCCAAACGAACAGTTGGGATGATACCAGCCGCTTCACGTTCTGCGATGTAAGCTGCTTTTTCCTCTTCACTCATGCCAAGATATTCATTGATGTAACGTGGTGTTTCGCCAGCTGCTTCTTGGCGTTCGCGCTCAGCCGCCAACTCCTCTTCTGTAACGTAAGATTTGTAGGCTTTTCCTTCGGCTAGCAATTGGTCGATGTATTTTTGATAGAGTTCCAAACGCTCTGATTGGCGATAGTTTTCATGAGTTTCTGGACTTTCATCCCAATCCATGCCTAACCAGCGAAGATTTTCAAGCTGTGAGCGTTCTCCATCCTCAACATGGCGTTTACGGTCTGTATCTTCGATACGAATGATAAAAGTTCCACCATGATGGCGTGCGTAAAGGTAGTTAAACAATGCTGTACGGGCATTTCCGATGTGTAGTAGTCCTGTTGGACTTGGTGCGTAGCGTACGCGGATATCTTTTGACATAGTTTCTCCTATAAAGTCTCTAGGCGTCTGCCTTTTTACTTTCTATATTATATCACAAGTCTCGCCTGAGTCCAATGTCTACGAATAAAGAGAGTAAAAAAGAGTGGACAAGCCACTCTTTTCTTCTATTATAGACGTGCGTTAAGCTCTTTGCTCAATTCTTCAAATCCTGGTTTTCCAAGAAGGGCAAACATGTTACGTTTGTAGGCTTCAACACCTGGTTGGTCAAATGGGTTGATAGCATTCAAGTAACCTGAAAGGGCGATGGCCAATTCGAAGAAGTAGATAGTGTAACCAAGAGTGAAGGCGTCTTGCTCAGGAAGAGTCACGTACATGTTTGGCACGTCACCATCAGTGTGGGCAAGAAGAACACCGTCAGTTGCTTTTTTGTTTACAAAGTCAACGTCTTTTCCTTGAAGGTAACCAAGTCCGTCAAGGTCTTCTTCCAAAGTAGGGATGATCACGTTCTTACGAGGTTTGTCAACGCGGACAACTGTTTCAAACATGATACGAGTTCCTTCTTGGATAAATTGACCCAATGAGTGCAAGTCAGTTGAGAAGTTTGCTGAAGTTGGGTAGATCCCTTTTTGGTCTTTCCCTTCTGACTCACCAGCCAATTGTTTCCACCATTCTGAGAAGTATTGAAGTGATGGCTCGTAGTTTACCAAGATTTCAGTAGCGTAGCCTTTACGGTAAAGGATGTTACGAACGGCTGCGTATTGGTAAGCTTCGTTTTCTGAAAGTTTGTCTGAAGTGTAGTCTTTACGAGCTGCGTTAGCACCTTCCATAAGGGCTTTGATGTCAGCTCCTGATGCAGCGATTGGAAGCAAACCAACTGCGGTCAAGACTGAGAAACGTCCACCGATGTCGTCTGGAACCACAAATGTTTCCCAACCGTTGGCATCTGCTTCAACCTTAACAGCACCTTTTTGGCGGTCAGTTGTAGCGTAGATACGTTTGTTAGCTTCTTCTTGACCGTATTTCTTAACCAAGAGTTCTTTGAAGACGCGGAAAGCGATAGCTGGTTCTGTTGTTGTACCTGATTTAGAAATCACGTTTACTGAGAAGTCTTTGTCAGCTACGTACTCTACCAAGTCAGCAAGGTAAGTAGATGAGATTGAGTTCCCAGCGTAAAGGATTTGTGGCGCTTTGCGTTCTTCTTTTGTTTGCAAGTTCGCAAAGTGGTGGTTCAAGAAGTCAATGGCTGCTTTGGCACCAAGGTAAGATCCACCGATACCGATTACAACCAAAACATCGCTATCTGACTTGATTTGCTCAGCAGCTTTCAAGATGCGGTCGAATTCTTCGCGGTCGTAGTTTTCAGGTAGGTCCAACCAACCCAAAAAGTCGCTACCAGCACCAGTTCCTTTACGAATCAATTCGTCTGCAGCTGTTACTTGTGCTTGCATGTATTCCACTTCATGTGGGGCAACAAATTTGTCTAAAACTTTTGAATAATCAAATTTAATATGTGACATGATAATCCTCCAAAATTTCTTCTTTTCTATCATAACGCTTACCTTCGATTTTTTCAAGCTTTTTTATTGAATTTGCCCAATTTTTATCAGAATTCAAACGTTTGCGTAAATTTGCTAAAATATAAAAAATCTGAAAGGGCGAATAAAAACGGCTAGAGATTCTAACCGTTACAATTCATTTAATAAATACTCAAATAATTCTAAATTGCCGTCTTCTTCATTGACCAGAAACTCTGGATGCCACTGCAAACCGATGATACGGTGCTCATCGATAGACTCAATTGCTTCGATAGTCTGGTCTCTTGGATCAATAGCAGTTACACGGAAATTAGGCGCCAGATTTTTAATACTTTGACGATGGACTGAGTTGACCCGACTTTCTTTTCCAAACAACTTAGCCACCACGCTTCCTTCTACTGTCTCAATAGAATGAGATGTCCCAAAAGGCAGGCCTTGCCAGTGACCTTCAATTTCTTGGTGAAGAGTGCCGCCAAAAGCAACATTGACCAGCTGAACACCGCGGCAGATTGCCAAAATGGGCTTATTCTGATGGAGTGCTTCTCTCAAGAGTGCCAATTCAAACTCATCGCGTACAAGGTTGTAATCATCGCTCTCAATGGTCTTTTTCTCCCCATAAAACTGAGGATGGACGTTTTGCCCACCTGTCAAGATGAGTTTGTCAATCATTTCTACATAATCGCGAACAATGGACTCATCCCCTACAGGAATTACTAAAGGAAGACCACCGACTTGACGAATGCTCTCTGCAAATTTACAGGATACAGATGAGTGGATGTTTTTCCCTTCTGCATCTACAGGACATAGGTTCGCAGCAACTCCTACAACCGTTCTAGCCATGATGTGTCTCCTTTCGATTTTCTTGCGACAGTCTTATCTTATCACTCCAACCCTTTCCTGTCTAATATGTTTTTTTAAAGACCGTGATAAGTATTTTTTATGGATAAGAAAAAGCTGCCCAAGAGGACAACTTTTCTATTCGAAGACAAATTGATTGTGATACAGTTCTGAGTAGAAACCGCCGAGCTTGAGCAACTCGTGATGATTTCCACGTTCAATAACCTCTCCATCTTTAAGGACAATAATCTGATCGGCATTGAGGATGGTCTTCAAACGATGGGCAATGACAAAACTGGTTCGTCCTGCTACAACTGCCTCCATGGCATGTTGAATCTTGCTTTCTGTTACGGTATCCACATTGGAAGTCGCTTCATCTAGGATTAGGACTTGAGGATCAGTCATCAAGGTCCGAGCGATGGAAATCAATTGTTTCTGCCCAGTCGAGAAGATATTTTGCTCATCATCAATAAGGGTATCATACTTATCAGGCAAGCTTTCGATATAGTCATGAATATGAGTTGCCTTGGCAGCTGCTTCGACCATTTCCTGACTGGCATCTGGCACACCAAAGCGGATATTGTCTCGGATCGTTCCACTAAACAAGACCGAATCCTGCAAGACAATCCCGACCTTGCTCCGCAGGCTGTCCAAGTCGTAGTCACGAATGTCTTTGCCATCAAAAGAAATGCTACCTGCATCCACATCGTAGAAACGATTGATGAGGTTCATGATGGTTGTTTTCCCCGAACCAGTCGGGCCTACAACTGCTATCATCTGCCCCTTAGGAGCTGAAATGCTGACATCTTTTAAAATCGGCTTGTCTGGCACATAAGAAAAATCAATGTGACTGATTTCAACACCTTCTCGCAATTCCGTAAAGGCAGGTGCATTTTGCGGACGAATCTCTTCTTCTGCATCGAACATTTCTTGGATACGATCCGCTCCAGTAAAGGCCAACTGGAGACTCCCCCAACTCGCAGCCACCTGGATAATTGGCTGGTAGTACTGCTGAGAAAATTGGGTAAACATGACAATCAAACCTAGGGCTGTTGTTGTTTCGATACTTGGATCGTTCAGCAGGACCGCAGAACCTGCAAAAATAACGATGGCTGTATTGACCAGGCTCATCCCATTCATAACAGGAAAGAGGATGCCTGAGAACATTCTCCCTTTAAAGGTTGCCTTGCGCACGCGCTCATTTTGCTCCACAAAGCCTGCTACGATGTCGTCTTGAATTCCTTGTACGATAACAGCTTTCTGTCCAGAAATACTCTCGTCCATGTAGGCGTTGAGTTTCCCAACCTCTTTTTGCTGGAGATTGGTGTACTTGCGGGCCATTTTCACGATGAAAACCAACATGAGAAAGGCTACTGGAGTGCTGGCTACTGTTATCAGGGCTAGTGTCACATTTCTTGAAAACATGACAAAGATCAAACCTATGTAAAGAGCAATATTGCTCATAACCTGAACTAGACTTTCATTGAAGGCCTGAAGGATGTTATCTAAGTCACTCGTGAAGCGAGAAAGGATGTCCCCATCCTGATGGCGGTCAAAGAAAGAAACCGTCAAACGAGAAAGTTTGCCAAAGAGACCCTTACGCATCTCATTTGTTGACTCAGCAATCACACGGGTCATCAAGGTCATGTAAATCAAACTGGATACCACTAAGGCGAGGACAACCAGAGCTAGATTCAGCATCAGAGCTGACAAACTCTGCCAGGCTAGTTCGGAAGTCCCATTTTGATAAGCCAGAACTAGGTTAGCGAGCTCTGTGACTGCTTGACCTGAAAAAACTGGAAAGAGGGCTTGGGCAATCGTCGCAACTGCAACCATTAGAATCACAATGACAAAGGAGAACTTGTAAACTTTAAAATAATTCCAGAAAAATCGAACGGTTTTCATTTTATTCCTCCTTTCCCTTTTGTGTTTCGTAGATTTCGCGGTAGACGGCATTGTCAGCTACCAAGTCCGCATGCCTTCCTTCTCCAATCAAGCGTCCTTGATCCAAGACCAAAATCTTATCCGCATGGACGACTGAACTGATCTTTTGAGCGATGATAATCGTGGTCGTCCCTTTCAGGTCTTTATTCAAAGCTTCCTGCACGAGTCTCTCTGACTTAGCATCCAAGGCTGAAGTCGAATCATCAAAAATCAGGATACGGGGATTGCTGACAATCCCACGGGCAATGGACATCCGTTGTTTTTGTCCACCAGAAAAATTGGTGCCTCGTTCTTCGACCTGACTCTCAAATTTGTTTTCCATGCGTCCGATAAATTCACTGGCTTGGGCAATCCGTGCTGCACGTTCCATTTCTGACACGCTGGCATTGCCTTTCCCTTGACGAAGATTATCTGCAATGGTCCCGCTAAAGAGAATAGCACGTTGCAAGACGATGGAAACTGTTTTACGCAAGGTTCCCTCGCTGACGTCTCGAATATCCTTGCCTCCAATCTTGATAGATCCCTCCTGTGGATCAAAAAGTCGTGGAATTAACTGAGCTAGAGTGGACTTCCCTGCTCCAGTCGCTCCAACCACACCTACCATCTGACCAGGCGCAACATCAAAGGTTACATTCTTCAGCATAGGCTCATCGTCATTAGGATAGGTGAAGGTCACATTTTCAAAAGAGAGACTTCCTTCTAACTCTTCGTCTGGGAGATTTTTAAAGGTCATCGCTGGCTCGGTATCTAGAATTTCGCGGATACGACGCAAGGAAATCATGGCACGACTGACAGAATTTCCTAAAAATCCAACCATGATGATGGTAAAGATAATCTGGCTGAGATAGTTGATAAAGGAAGCAATCGAGCCCACTACAGACGGATCTGACTGAGCCATTCCAGCCACCAACCAGATAGAGAGGAAGACCGCTCCATAGCCGACTAACATCATAACGGGTTCTATAACTGAGAAGGCATAACCGATATAAAGATTTTGGCCGAGAAGTTCATCAGAGACTTCGGTAAATTTGTCAAATTGTGCTTTTTCTTGTACAAAGGATTTGACTACGCGCACACCACGTAGATTTTCCTTAGCGATAGCATTGATCCGTTCAAGAAGGGTTTGAAACTTAGCAAATCGTGGCCCCATCATTCCCATCATGATGGCAGTTAGTGCAAAGATTAGGAGCACCATGAGAACAATCACCCACCAAAGCGACGGAAGAGTGTGAACCGCCAAGATAAAGGAACCGATAAAGAGAAGAGGGAGACGGAAGAGAATTTGAAAAGCCATCATCACCACGTTCTGAATTTGGTTGATATCATTGGTCATTCGGACGACAAGGTTGCCGGCATTAAACTGCTCGATATTGGCATAAGAAAAGGTCTGGATCTTGCGAAAAGCGTCTTCACGAAGGTCCGAAGACACTCCTTGAGCAATATAGGCTGCAAGCGTTACATTGACCCCACCTGCAACCAGACCAACTAGGGCTACCCCTATCAACCAAGCGCCAATACTATAAATAGCCTCATTTTGACCGGCCAACAAAGCCTCTAACACCTCTTGCAAATAGCGCGGTTGCAAGAGCGAGCTCGCAACCATCAAACCTGTCATCATTAAGGATGCCAAGGCCTGCCATTTATAGGTTTTTATTTTTTTAATGAGCATATTTCCTCCTAATAAAATAGATAAAGGGAGCGACATCCTGCGTCAGCTCCTTCTCATTCGTTCATATTGATGCTATTCTAGCAAAAAAGAGGCATCTTGTCAAAGAAGTCTCCTTATTATAAATTAGTGCGCTTTCACCTACAGGTGATGCATGAAAAGGCTTTTTATGGTAAAATGAAAGGAAGAACTCTTACAAGGAGGAAAAGATGAAGAAACAAACCATCGCTGTCTTGGGTCCTGGTTCTTGGGGAACTGCCCTTTCGCAGGTCCTAAACGACAATGGACACGAGGTTCGAATTTGGGGAAATATTTCTGACCAAATTGATGAAATCAATAACCAACATACAAACAAACGCTATTTCAAAGATATCCTATTCGACGAAAAAATCAAAGCCTATCATGATTTAGAAGAAACACTAAAGGATGTGGATGCTGTTTTATTTGTAGTCCCAACAAAAGTAACGAGACTGGTTGCCCAACAAGTAGCAAAGGTGCTCGATCACAATGTTGTCATCATGCATGCCTCCAAAGGATTGGAACCAGATAGCCACAAACGCCTATCGACTATTCTTGAAGAGGAAATTCCAGCTGACCTTCGTAGTGAAGTCGTCGTTGTTTCAGGACCTAGCCACGCTGAGGAAACGATTGTGCGGGATATTACCTTGATCACTGCAGCCTCTAAAGACCTTGAAACGGCCCAGTACGTCCAAAATCTCTTTAGCAATCACTACTTCCGTCTCTATACTAATACGGATGTTATCGGAGTTGAAACCGCTGGTGCTCTCAAAAACATCATCGCAGTTGGCGCTGGGGCATTACATGGTCTAGGGTTTGGCGACAATGCCAAGGCAGCTATCATTGCCCGTGGCTTGGCAGAAATCACCCGTCTAGGAGTCGCTCTTGGGGCCAATCCTCTGACTTATAGCGGTCTTTCTGGAGTTGGAGATTTGATTGTAACGGGGACATCTGTCCACTCTCGTAACTGGAGGGCCGGTGATGCTCTCGGTCGTGGAGAATCCCTCGCAGACATCGAAGCAAACATGGGTATGGTCATCGAAGGCATCTCAACAACTCGAGCAGCTTACGAGCTGGCTCAGGAATTGGATGTCTACATGCCAATCACACAGGCTATTTACCGAGTTATCTACGAAGGTGTCAATATCAAAGAAGCAATCACTGACATCATGAGCAATGAATTTAAAGCAGAAAACGAATGGTCGTAGACCCTTATAGAAAGGAACATCATGAAACAAAAAGTCAGAAAAGCAGTCATCCCTGCCGCTGGATTGGGAACTCGTTTCCTCCCAGCAACTAAGGCCTTGGCCAAGGAAATGTTGCCAATCGTAGACAAGCCAACTATCCAGTTTATCGTTGAAGAAGCCCTCAAGTCTGGAATCGAAGACATCTTGGTTGTTACGGGTAAGTCAAAACGTTCTATCGAGGACCATTTTGATTCAAACTTTGAATTGGAATATAACCTTAAAGAAAAAGGGAAAACAGATCTTTTGAAGCTGGTTGATGAGACAACCGGCATGCGCCTGCATTTTATCCGCCAAACGCATCCACGTGGTCTCGGAGATGCTGTCTTGCAAGCCAAAGCTTTCGTTGGAAATGAACCTTTTGTCGTTATGCTTGGTGATGACTTGATGGATATCACGGACGAAAAGGCTGTTCCGCTCACCAAACAACTCATGGATGACTACGAACGTACCCACGCGTCCACTATCGCTGTTATGCCTGTCCCTCACGACGAAGTATCTGCCTATGGGGTTATTGCTCCGCAAGGCGAAGGAAAAGACGGCCTTTACAGCGTTGAAACCTTCGTTGAAAAACCTGCTCCAGAGGATGCTCCTAGCGACCTTGCTATTATTGGACGCTACCTCCTCACTCCTGAAATTTTCCAAATCCTCGAAAATCAAGCTCCAGGTGCAGGAAATGAAATTCAGCTGACAGATGCAATCGATACTCTCAATAAAACACAACGTGTATTTGCTCGTGAGTTCAAAGGGGCTCGTTACGATGTCGGGGACAAGTTTGGCTTTATGAAAACCTCCATCGACTACGCTCTCAAACACCCACAAGTCAAAGACGACTTGAAAGACTACCTCATCCAACTTGGGAAAGAGTTAGCTGAGGGGAAATAGAAGAAAAACAAATCTCTTAAAGATGTCAAAAGGTAGCTAATTAAAGCTACCTTTTTTCGTATGAGGCTATAGTCATATATTTTATTCTGTAGGCGAGTTTAGCAAAATTTCTGAAATTAAAATACCATTTTCGTCATTTTCTCGCATGATATTAATTAAAGACTTATCAAACGTTACTACATTACTCGAAGCATCTATATTGTATAGGTTCTTATATTTTTCAAATAAGATATTAGATAGAGTATTGCTAATTCCGCAATTCAATAGTGCAATTTTCTCATTATTGCTAGTTCCGTATTTTATTTTTAGATATAATTCGTTATCTATCAACCCAAGCGTATTAAGTATTTCAATATATTTTATTATTTCGTTATCAATAAAATCATACTCCTCCTTGAGTCTAACAATTGCCAAATTTATTTTTTCAGATTGGGTCTTATTTGAAATATTAGTCCAATATTCTCTATGACTGTTAGGACCACGTGTTGTATCTCCCCACTTTCCAACATATACATACTCAGCTTCATAGCCTGTCAATGTATTCCAATAACCAACGATTTGAGTTATCATATTTTTTGTCGTCATTCCTTGCATTCTCCAATTTATCAGCATCATATAAAAATTCTGAGCAGCTATTTCTCGTAAACGTTTCAGGTTATTATAGGATCCTTCTTCCTCATCAATATGAGAAAAGAATAGAAAGTTCATCATATTAAAGGTGTTTTCTAGAGTTTGAGCCTCTTCTAACTCCCTTAATTTTCCATCAATAATCTCTTCTACGTCAAAAACGTTAAAGATTCTCACATTATTTTGAAAGCAAAGCTTACCTACCAGCGTTTTAGGTGTTCTTATTTTTTTGTTAACAACAATATCATCATCAGAAAAGTTGTCTAGCATTATTTCTGCTTGATTTACGATATCAGAATCGAGTTGTTTATGGTTTTCTAATAACGGATTTGAGACTTCGTCTTTGATTTTATCTTGATCACCTGCAAAAACATTTTTATTTTTAAAAAAATTTAATGCATTAAAATCTTTTCGACAATATTTACCTTTAATAATATGTATCTCTGGGAGCAAATACTCCAAGCTACCATCATTAGGATTGAAAATCTCTCCAAAACGACAAATTCTACCAATTAAGTTCTTGAAATCTGAGGAAGACAAGTAACTACTACCTCTATTAGGATCTAAGATAAACATCTTTGTTGCAGGGATATTAACACCTTCAAGTAGCGTTGAGTTAGCAATTAGCATTTTTAATTCAGAATACTCTGAGTATAATGTTTCTATATAGTATCTAACAGATTCTGGCACGGATCCATGATGGTATATTACACCTCGCTCTAATGAAGATGCTAGGCTATAATCCTCATGTATGAAATTTCTTAAATCTAACACCGCCTTTTTGATTCGTTCTGACGATGTAACTTCTAATAAATTTGCTAACTCTTTAGCAAATTGCTCAATTTTTTTAGGACTATTTATATATATTATATTCTTTCTATCTGCATGAAAAATTACAATTCCTGCGTCTGAAGAAGCATCTAAACTCCCTAAGGAAATGAGCTTTTGTTTAGCGCCAGAATATTGGTCTAGCATTTCCTTAGTACCTTTGATTATATCATGAAAATAAAATACTTCAGACTTCATAAACTCTGAAACTGTAAACCATTCTAGCGATTCTGAGACATGCTTTAATACAATACTTTCCTTTGATTGTAAGAAAGGAGTCAGATACCTACAAGAGAGATTTTCGTTCCGTCTATAACATATTACTATAACAGAAGCGAGTAACACGCTACGATTATTATCTTTAGAAAATCTATCAAGCAAATTATGAGCTTCGTCGACTATCAAAATATCAAAGCTGAGTTCAGGATTTTCTTGCAATAACCTCAGTAACCTCTCTTGAGTTAAGACAGCTATAATTCTTTCACTATCTTCAGAATACATTTCTGGCCGGGTGATTATTTTTTGGTTTCCAATATGGTTAAGAATACGTTTTTTAGTTTGAGCAAGTAGCGATTTAGTTGGAGTTATTACGCAAACATTCTTATCCAGATTAGTATCTAAAAATGATAAGATTAGTTCCGTTTTCCCGTACGAAGTAGGAGCAACAACGATATAGGATTTGTTTTCTGTTGCAATTACATTGTTATACAGAAGAGTTTGACCTATCGTTTTATATTGACTCCCCTGTCTAAAATCTTTGTTAGTAGCCTCATTCATTACAGTCTGAAGATTTCCAAACCTCTCACCATATTTTAAATTATCATCAATAAACTGAGCAATTGGAATAAATCCCTTGTTTAAGCTCAGTTCATATAATGGTTTATAATCTCCTGTATTTTTACTGTACAAAAGAAAGATTCTATATCCTAATTTTTGTATAGATTCGTCTTCTAAGCATACGAAATATGCCCCCAATGATAGTAGCACTTCAAGCTCCTTAGAACTCATACTCTTAGGTTTAGATACAAACTTCCAATATAGGGATTTAAATTCTGTATTATATAATCTTTTCAATGTGAGTATTTTCATAAGAGTCTCCTTATGTATGTAAAGTGTTTAAAAAGTCAACGACTGCTTGGAAAGTTTCTTTCTGGATTGCAATGATCTGCAATTTAGAGAATCTACTTTGAGTATTTATTCTCTGATAAATAGACTTAATTCTTCGAAGTTCTATTGTCGTATTAAACCCACAGAAAACAATCCCTCCTAATAGAACGTTTTTATCATTACTGACGTTCGTGTTACCCAAAGTTTCAAGAATATTTATAACTGTTTTCTTCTCATCAGTATAGTCAACACTTGACCGAACGGAGTTTATGGCATTTAACCATAGCTGTGCATTGTCTCTATTAAGTCTACCAACTAAATCCCTGTTTGCCATGTTTATTCTTTCTGAAACTTTTGAATTAGCATCAAGCATTGTTCCTAGTTCCCCAGCCTTAGACTCTATTATCCAAATGTCATTGTTTGAATCAACAGCAATAATATCAAAGCCCTTCTTCACATTTCGCTCTTCGAGATTAAAGAAAGGAGAAATAACTTCAAAATTTCCCAAAGCTCTTATTATCACATTTAAGATTAGTTCTCCTATAGCACCAACTCTTTTATCTTGTTCATTAGAAAGTCTATAATTTACTAGCTCAGCAATTGTCCGCTCGAAAGTATGATACACGGACGCCGAACTTAAAGCATATTCTCCGTGACAAATTACTATTAATTCATTTTTTATTTTTTCTTTCAACTCATCCGATAGATATCGTATCTCAATTATTTTGTAATCAATAGAGTCATTAACTGTCACTCCGTCTAATAATTGTAGCATCATAATTAACTCCTCATTTTATCATATTATTTAAATTATTATATCACGATTGATTCTGTTGTGGTAGTTTTGACGATAGGCTAGGATATAATCAATACACAAAAAGCTACTCATTCTTTGAGTAGCTTTTTAACTATCCCCCTACACATAGCTCATTCCCTTATAGAAAAGGAAAACGGCTAGTGCAATAAAAAGTAGGGTTGCTCCAATTCGCTGGCTGGTACTATACATCTTTCTATCCCATTTGACTGGAAAAATGACTGCTAGAAAGGCACCGCCTATTGCACCACCAATATGCCCCGCTAGGCTGATTCCTGGAATCAGAACACTTCCAATGATATTTATCACAAAAAGCGTCAGGTAGGATTGCCCCAACTGCTGGATATAGGGGTTGCGAGTTGCGTAGCGCAAAACGATAATCGCAGCAAATAACCCATAGAGAGAAGTGGAGGCCCCTGCTGCTAGGACTTTCGGTGTGAAAGCAAAAACAAAGAGATTGCCCATCATTCCTGATAAGAGATAGAGAAAAAAGAACTGCTTGGAGCCGAAAATCTCCTCCACCTGTCGTCCAAGAAAGTAGAGCGAAATCATATTGACAATGAAATGTTCCCAACCTATATGCACAAATATAGCCGAAAAAAGGCGCCAGATCTGCTCTGGGAACAGGCGAATGATCGGTCCATACATGGCTCCAAACTGAAACAGAGTTTTGGCCTGATCAAAGTTGATACCCGTAGTAATCAGCATCAGTAGAAATACAAAGCCAGTCACTAGGAGGAAGAAACTAGTCACAGGATAACGTTTATCAAAGATTTCCTTCATCTATTAGCACCTCCTGGACGGGAATATCATGGTTTTCCGAGTTAAACTCCTGAACTTGACAAGGATAGATTGTACTCATGGTATGCCCAGCAAAATGTTCTAGATAGCGGTCGTAGTATCCTCCACCATATCCGATCCGATAGCCCTCTGTTGTAAAAGCCAAGCCCGGAACATGAATCAAATCAATCTGAGACGGATCCACAACTTCCAAGTCTCCTTTCGGTTCCAGTAAACCAAAGGAAGTTTTTACCAACTGCTGCGGATTATAGACCACAAAGTCCATGCGCCCCTTGGGATAGGTTTTGGGTATCAGGACCTTCTTGCCGTCCTTCAGCGCCTGCTCGATCAGTTCCTGCGTTTGAAATTCATGAGGGAAGGAGAGATAGGTTGCGATGGTCTTGGCTTCTTGGTAAAAGGGATGCTTTAAAAATCGCTCAGTTAAAGCTCGATCCATAGCCTGTTTTTGTTCCTGAGATAGAGTCTTCATTTCTTGCAAGACTTGCTTGCGTAGTTCTGCTTTCATAGACAATTCCTCTACTCTGCTGCCTTCTTTTTCAAGAAACTAGAGACCGCATCTACCCCAATGGCTAAGGCTTCTTCCTTAGGACTCATCTGAGGGTGATGAAGGGCGTAGGGACTGTCGATACCTAGCCAGAACATAACGCCGTCTACCTTCGAAAGGAGATAGCCAAAGTCCTCACCAGTCATAGCAGGCTCGATATCAATCAACTCGACTCCGTCTTTCTCTTCAAAAAAGTCCATCAGTTCACGCGCCAAGGCTGGATTGTTCTCAACAGGTAGGTAGCCTCCTTGCTTGAGTTCTACTTCGACTTCCATATCAAAGGCTGCCGCAACCCCTTCTGCGACTGTCTTGACTCTTTTTTGTACCAAGAGGCTCATTTCCTGAGTCAAGGCGCGAATGGTTCCGTGTAAAAAGGCTGTGTCTGTAATGACATTGTTGGTTGTTCCAGCTTGGAAAAGACCAAAGGTCACCACTGCTCCCTCGATGGGATTGACATTGCGGCTGACAACTGACTGTACTTGGGTTACAAAGTAACTAGCAGCCACCAAGGCATCATTGGTTTCATGCGGAAAAGCTGCGTGTCCCCCTTTTCCTTTGAAACGAATCTTCACCTCACAGGTCCCTGCAAAGAGCGTATGGGTATTGGTCGCGATCTGTCCAACCTTCAGATCCGGACGTACATGGAGGCCATAAAATTGGTCTGGCAGCCAGTCCCCAAAAGCACCATCCTCATACATGAGCATCCCACCAGCCTCATTTTCTTCAGCAGGCTGAAATAGGAAGAGCAAATTATTCTTGGGTTGCTCCTCAAGGGCGCGTTCGAGACAGCCCAAGGCAATGGTCATATGAAAATCATGGCCACAGGCATGCATGCGACCTTGGTGCCGAGAAGCAAAAGGTAGACCTGTTTGTTCGACGATAGGCAGGCCATCAATGTCTGTTCGCCAACCAATGGTTCGTTCCGGCTGACTTCCCTGCAGGTAGACCAAAATCCCTGTCCGCCAAGTACGAATCTGAACAAAATCCTTGCCCGTAGTCAATTTCTCAATCACATCCAGCAAATAAGCCTGAGTCTTGAACTCTTCCAAGCCAATCTCTGGAATCTGGTGTAAATCTCGTCTAGTCTGAATCAAATCTAACATCTATCTGTCCTCCGATATAGCAGAAAGAGGCTGGAAAAAGGGTTCCGCCTCTTTTTTACTTTTACAATTACAAGGTACGAAGCGCATCCTCTAGCGCTGTTTTTTGTTGGGTTTGGGCATCAATTTCTTTGATGATACGAGCCGGAACACCTGCTACAACAACGTTTTCTGGAACATCTTGGGTAACGATAGCTCCTGCAGCGACAACTGAACCACTACCGATTTGCACCCCTTCGATCACCACTGCATTGGCACCGATAAGAACATTGTCTCCGACACGAACTGGTTCAGCACTAGCTGGCTCAATCACACCCGCCAAAACTGCACCTGCACCAACGTGGCTGTTTTTTCCAACGATGGCACGGCCACCAAGGATGGCACCCATGTCAATCATGGTTCCAGCACCGATTTCAGCACCGATATTGATAACAGCTCCCATCATGATAACAGCATTGTCACCAATTTCAACCTGGTCACGGATAATAGCACCTGGCTCGATACGAGCGTTAATCGCACGTTTATCTAGCAAAGGAACTGCAGAATTGCGAGCATCTTGCTCAACAACATAATCTTGATTCTCTACCAAACCTTCGAGAAGCGGAGCGACGTCCTTCCAGTCCCCGAATAGGACATTCCCTAGTTTGACAACAGAGCTTGGTACAGCAGTTGCGAGTTCTCCCTCAAAGGTTACTTTGACACTGGTTTTCTTTTCAGCATTGGCGATAAATTGGATAATTTCTTGAGCGTTCATTTTTGTAGCAGTCATAGGCGCCTCCTGGTTCGTTATAATGATACCTATTCTACCAAAAAAGGCCTCAAATTTGAAGCCTCAACTATCAAATAAGCATCTTTACTGGGCTTATTTTGCTTCTTCTACAGATAAGAAAATCATCGGAACGATAATCAACACCATAGCTAAGGCCAAAAAACCATCCATGACCAATCCTAGAAAAAGAACACTTAATAATGCTGAAGAAAGAGGTTCGCTAGCACTCACCACCGATACAACCAGCGGGGAAACGAGTGACACAGCCTTCATCGATAGGAAGAAGGCAAAAGCAGTCCCAAACACGGCAATCGTCAGACAAATCAGCACACTTACCAGATCCACTTGAAAACTTATCTGATAAATAGGGTAAAGGAAATTACTAAAGAGTCCTGCCAGAATCATCCCCCAACCAACAGTCGGAACAAATCCGTAGCGCCGTGCAAAACGCTGAGGCAGGATAACATTAAACATGACCCCTACTGCACTGAGCAAACCTGTTACTAGAGCCAAAGGTGTCATGGATAACTGGGACAAGTCCCCTTTTGTAGCCATCAAAAAAACACCTAGCATGGCAATCAAAACATAGAAAACTGCTGTAGTCGAAGCCTTCTTCTGATAGATGATTCGATTGTAAAACAGGATAAAAACTGGGCTGATAAATTGCAAAATGGTCGCCGTCGTCGCATTCGAATACTCAACGCAGAGATAAAAGAAAAACTGCACAGAAAAAATACCTAGAATAGCATAGGCTAAAAAAGGTAGATAATTTTTCTTATCACGCCAGATGTCCAACAAGCGGCTACGCAACTGAAAGGCAGATAGACCTAAAACCAAACTCCCCGCCACTAGTAAACGCATAGAAGTAATCCATCCAGAAGACACTGGATAATGAGTGAAAAAATACTCTCCTAAAATCCCACAGATCCCCCAGATTAGGCCTGAGAGTAGCGAGTATAGTGTTCCCTTAACAATCTTTTTCTGATAATGATTCATACTCCTATTGTAACACGAAACCAACAAAGAAAAAAGTAGCAACAAGGAGAAATTACTAACCTTGCTGCTACTCTATCTTAGCGATTAAACAGACGTGAACGTCCTGAAGAGCCACTCTGAGTATTTCCACTCGAACTTGTTGTTCCCGAACTGCTACTTGAGCTTGGAGGAGTTACTGCAGGGATGCTTCCTAGAATATTCTTCCAAGCATTCTGATAATCTGCATCGCTTCCTCCAATAGCAAAGCGGTAGGTGGTTACTGGTGCCCCTTCTTTAGTAGCCCAGTAACTTGTTACGGTAGAACCGGAAACGTTGACTTCTTTGCCATTAATTGAAACCTTGCCCGGTTTCTCCCCTGTAGACTTGAGAACTTGTGACTTGGTCACACTTGAGTCAAGATTAAAGCGCTCATTCCCCCAAATTCCAGGTTTTGCTTGTTGAATGGCATTAACCAAGTGGGCCATATAGTTGGCATTGCGGTAGTGGCCCGCCCCTTTGGCTAGTGGGCGGTTGTCATCGTGACCTAGCCAGCCACCCAAGGTCAAGCGAGGCGTAGAAAGCATAAGCCACATATTTTCATCTTCATTGGTTGTACCAGTTTTTCCAATCCAGTCGGCACTAGCGAGGCTTGGATTGATGGTAGCCAAGTCTGTTTGGAAACTTGAGGTAATCCGAGATGAGATAACATCGCGAAGCAAGCTTTGCATGATGGTCGCTGTCGCTTTTGAGTAAACTTGGACAGGTTTATCTTTATGTTCATAAACCACTCGACCATCTGTTGATTCGATCTTCGCAATCATATGTTTCTTATGGTAAACTCCGTTGTTGGCCAAAGTCTGATATCCGTTAGTATGCTGAGCAACTGTAACGTCAATTCCTCCGCCCATCGGTAAACTCTCAATACCATATTCTGGGATTTCGTAACCCATTTTTTCCATATAGCCTTTAACATCAACACCCTTCTCTCGAAGTGTACGATAAGTCCAGTAGGCTGGGATATTCCATGAGTAGTTAAGGGCCTCCCCTAACGTCATCATCCCTGTACCAGGACTATTGACATACATGATAGGATTGCCGTTTGAAAAGTTGGTCGGATAGTTTGATAAGATACTTGCACTTCCCATCAGACCTTGGTCGATGGCAATACTGTAAGCCAATATCGGCTTAGTAGTCGAAGCAGGAGAACGTTTTGTGTCGATAGCGTGGTTATTCTGATTTTTTTGATAATTGCGACCACCGACAAACCCAAGAATAGCTCCTGTTTGGTTATCCATGAGGACATTCCCCACCTCAGGCTGGCCTGTCGAATCATCTAGCAGATAGCCGTAGGTCGCCACTGCATTTTGCATCGCAGCATGAACATTTTTATTGATAGTCGTCGTAATCTTATATCCACCATTTTCAATTTCCTTAGTCGCTAAATCACGATAAGCTTTCTGGATGGATTCATTCTTTTGCTCTTGTACAGAAACATTATCTCTCTGAATCAGATAGTCATACATCCGATCAGTAGCTTCTGCCAAGGTTGCGAAGTAGAGATAGTCACGCGAAGTACCACTGACACTACCAGATGGTAAGAAGTCTTTCTTAAAATCATAATCCTTGTACTTGTCGTAATCCTCCTGACTTAGAGACCCTGTCCGGTACATATTATAGAGGACATCTCTAGCCCGTTTGATCCCCAGAGCCAAATCCTCCTCACTCTTCATACTACCGTCAGATTCATAAGGGGAGTAACTGATTGGGCTCTGTGGCAATCCTGCAATAAAGGCTGCTTGAGGGACCGTTAAATCCGAAGCCTTAACCCCAAAGATTCCTTCTGCAGCCTGTTGGGCACCTGCAATATTTTGGCCTTTATGATTGCGACCAAAAGGAGCAATATTAAGGTAGGTTGTTAAAATCTCATCCTTACCCATAGCCCGCTCTAAAGCTAGAGCATCAATGATTTCTTTGGCCTTACGAGCTAGAGTGGGAGCATCCCCCACCACTTGCTGCTTGATAACCTGCTGAGTCAAGGTCGAACCACCACTGGATGACCCCAGACCGACAAAAGTTCCCAGGGTCGCACGAATAACGGCCTTAGGCACGACTCCCTTGTGCTCGTTGAAATTCTCGTCCTCTGTCGCAATGATAGCCTTCTTAAGATTGTCTGAGATAGCATCTGAAGCGACTGAAGTGCGCAACAAATCGCCCTCGATCGAGGCAATGGTACTGCCGTCAGAATAAGTGATTTCTGAGATAGAGGCAATATCCTTCACTTGCTTGACCAACTCTTCTGCTTGAGGTACCTGGGCCTTGTCAAATAGAGCGACTCCATAACCCATAGCCACCCCAGCACCAAACAGTCCACCGATAAAACCTAGGATAAAGAGAGTATTAAAAACTATTTTAAACCCACTCAAAACCTTAGCAAAATTAGATCCTGTCCTTCCAACTTTGTCAGAAGAGGTCCCCTTTTTACCGGTTTTCTTATTAGCCAGTTTTTCTGCTAGTCTTTTCTTCCATTTTGCAATTCGTTGCATTAGCTGCTGGAAAAAATGCAGCATTTTTGTTTTTAATTCATTAATTCTTTCTTTCATGAATGTCCTCGCTTTCTCTATTATACCATAAAAGGAAAACTTTCAATAAAATAGCCACTTTCTTCTCTATTCCACTAGGCTATTAATCAAGTTTGTGATACAATAGGTAGAAACAATATTTTATAAAGGAGAAAAGACACATGCACATTTTTGATGAGCTAAAAGAGCGTGGTTTGATTTTTCAAACGACTGATGAAGAAGCTTTGCGTAAAGCCCTAGAAGAAGGTCAAGTTTCTTATTATACTGGCTATGATCCAACTGCTGACAGCCTTCACCTAGGCCACCTTGTCGCAATCTTGACAAGTCGTCGTTTGCAACTAGCAGGTCACAAACCTTATGCGCTCGTTGGCGGTGCTACAGGTCTCATCGGAGATCCGTCCTTCAAAGATGCTGAGCGTAGTCTCCAAACAAAAGACACAGTAGAGGGCTGGGTCAAGTCTATCCAAGGACAACTTTCTCGTTTTCTTGACTTTGAAAATGGGGAAAATAAAGCTGTCATGGTCAACAACTACGACTGGTTTGGCAGCATCAGCTTCATTGACTTCCTCCGTGATGTCGGAAAATACTTCACTGTCAACTACATGATGAGCAAGGAGTCTGTAAAGAAACGGATTGAAACAGGGATTTCTTACACTGAGTTCGCTTACCAAATCATGCAAGGATATGACTTCTACATCCTTAACCAAGAGCACAACGTCACCTTACAAATCGGTGGTTCTGACCAGTGGGGAAATATGACAGCTGGTACCGAATTGCTTCGTCGTAAGGCTGATAAGACTGGTCACGTTATCACAGTGCCACTCATTACAGATGCAACTGGTAAGAAATTTGGTAAATCTGAAGGAAATGCAGTCTGGCTCAATCCTGAAAAGACTTCTCCATACGAAATGTACCAATTCTGGATGAATGTCATGGACGCTGACGCTGTTCGCTTCTTGAAAATCTTTACTTTCTTGTCACTAGATGAGATTGAAGACATCCGCAAGCAGTTTGAGGCTGCTCCTCATGAACGCTTGGCTCAAAAAGTCTTGGCTCGTGAAGTCGTGACTCTTGTCCACGGAGAAGAAGCCTACAAAGAAGCCCTCAACATCACTGAGCAACTCTTTGCTGGAAACATCAAAAACCTTTCTGTCAAAGAACTCAAACAAGGACTTCGTGGAGTGCCAAACTACCAAGTACAGGCAGACGAAAATCACAACATCGTAGAACTCCTCGTATCTTCTGGTGTGGTTAATTCAAAACGTCAAGCCCGCGAGGATGTTCAAAATGGAGCTATCTACGTCAACGGTGATCGTATCCAAGACCTTGACTATGTCTTGAATGACGCAGATAAGTTAGAGAACGAACTCACTGTTATCCGTCGTGGTAAGAAAAAATACTTTGTATTGACTTACTAAACTGTTCAACATTTATCTATAAACAAAGGAGTTAACCTCGAGAAAGGTAACTCCTTTTTGCTGTTAATAACTCTCATCTATCTATTTTTAATAGACAGACTACGCAAGACAATGCGCAAGGTTGTTAGATTATGTAAGATAGAGAGATTTGAAGGACTGAGCCAATTAAACAAGCCAAAGCCAATCAAACTACTATTTACGACAACGGTATCTTGAATATTCTTCTTGATGAGTATTTGCAAAGATGATGATAGCGAATCCAACTCTTGGAAGAAATCCAAGCGATTATCTAACAATAAGATATCACTCATCTGCTTAGAAATATCTGCGCTTTCATTCATCACCACACCGATATCTGATAGGGTTAGAGCCGCTGAGTCATTCAATCCATCTCCAACCATCAAAATAGTGTGACCTGCTTTCTGCAGTTCCTCTACTAACTCAAATTTCCCATCAGGTTTCAAGTCTGTATAGACCTGATCAAAGGGCAAATCTTTGACTAATTCCTCTGTTCTAACCAAGGTGTCCCCTGTTGCCAGAATCAATTTTTTCCCTTGTGCCTTAAGTTTCTCCAAGGCTGCTTTTGCTTCTTTTCTCAAAGGAGTATGAATGCAGAACATTCCAATCAATTCATTCTGGTAGGCTAAGAATAAGAGATTGTAGTGATTCTTGTACTCTTCAATCAAAGCATGTTGTTCCAAACTAATATGAATCTGCTCATCCTGCATCAAGACATAATTTCCAATAACAACTGGTTGGCCATCTATATGGGATTTGATTCCCTTACTTGCGATATATTGGAGTTTCCCATGCATTTCCTCATGTTCAATCCCCTCTATCTCGGCTTGTTTGACAATGGCATTAGCAATAGGATGATAAATGTGTTCCTCAAGACAGGCACTGATTCTGAGAATATCTTCCTCGCTATAGTCCCCAAAAGGTAACACCTTTTCAACTATAGGATAGCTAGTTGTGATTGTTCCTGTCTTATCAAACAAGAAAGTATCAACTTCCAGATATTTCTCTAGAACATCCCCATCCTTAATCACCATTTCACGGTTCAACCCCTCTTTGATAGCTGTCAAATAAGCTACAGGAGTAGAGATTTTCAAAGCGCAGGAGAAATCAACCAATAGGAATGAAATAGCCTTAGAAAAAGAACCTGTTAATAGGTAAGTCAGACCAGCCCCCAAGAAATTATATTTGACGACCTTGTCCGCCATCTTGATGAAATAGCGTTGTTTCGTTTTCTTGTTTTCTTCAGATTTCTTCATCAACTCAATCAGCTGTAAAATACGGCTGTTCATCTGATTATCGGTTACACGAATGCGTAGCTCCCCAGTTTCCAAGACTGTGTTTGCACAAACCGAATCAGACTCTCTTTTTTCAACTGGAAAACTCTCTCCCGTCAAGGAACTTTCGTTGACCATACCTAAACCTGAAACTACTTGTCCATCAAACAGAATTTCATTTCCTTGAGATAGGACCAAGACATCTCCTATTTGAACATCGGAACTCTTGATACTAACAACCGTATCGCCCTGTACTAAGAATACGTCGCTCTCTTTTGCAAGAAGGCTTTGTTCTAAATCTGTTGCAGTTTTTTTCAAAGACCACTGATCTAAATGATTCCCCAAATCAAGCATAAACATGATATTGCTAGCTGTCTTGGATTGGTTCATAAACAAGGACAATAAAATCGCCGAACAGTCCAAGACTTCCATCGTTAGTTCCTTACGCGCTAGTGTTTGATAGGCTTCTCTAATATAACCCAAAGCCTGATAACAAGTCCATATATAGCGAATAGGATACGGCACAAAACTACGAAAAAGTACACGCTTAATCGCTGCACCTGAAACAATAGAATAAGCACTCTCTTCTCTACGAATGGGAAGAGTCATCAACTCAGAAACGTTCCCTTTATCAATTCTTTTTAAAAAGGCTTCTGCATTATCTAATACAGAAAAGCCTTCTTTTATGCGTAGAGTAAAGTGCTGTTGATCCATGTAAAACTGGATAGACTCAATCCCCTTTTCATCTCTCGCCAAGGAACGAAGATAGTCTTGAATATCCAAGGTGAGTGAAAAAGAAGATGATAGTCGGATATGTTGGTATCCTCTATGTAGCACTTTAAAAGACATATTATTCTCCTATAAGGCTATCTAATTGCTCTTCTTTTTTCTCTTGCTCGTACAAATATTTGGCATCTTGCAAGACATCGTCTCCATGTTGTTTCACAACAGAAACAGATGCATCTAGCCCGTCTTTCAACTTGTAAGCCTTAGCCAAAGCTTTAGAATAACCTTTTTTAGCTTCCTTACTTGCCAAGATTTTCAAACCAAGGGTACCAAATGCGACACCACCCAAAAAGAGTGATGATTTTTTCGCAACTTTTGCAACGGTTAATACTTCTTTTAACATACTTATTTCCTCCTTATCATTATTATATAGAAATTTAGATATAAAAGCAATTTTATTCTATAAATTGGAGAATTAGTTTTATTTCTACTGAATCTCCCATCTACTTATTTCTAAAGTTGCTTTCATTTGCCTCTTTTGATACACTTAAACTATGAATACAAACCTCAAACCCAAACTTCAGCGTTTTGCTTCTGCGACTGCCTTTTCCTGCCCTATCTGCCAAGAAAATCTGGCCTTGGTAGAGTCTAGCCTCAAGTGTAGCAACCGCCATTCTTTTGATCTGGCAAAATTCGGCTATGTCAACTTGGCTCCGCAAATCAAGCAATCTGCCAACTACGACAAGGAAAACTTCCAAAACCGCCAGCAAATTCTTGAAGCTGGTTTTTATCAGGCTATTTTAGAAGGTATCTCGGACTTACTAACAACTAATCCATCCGCAAAAACAGTCTTGGATATCGGTTGTGGCGAAGGTTTCTACTCTCGTAAACTCCAAGAAAGTCACTCTGATAAAACCTTCTATGCCTTTGACATTTCAAAAGACTCGGTCCAAATCGCAGCTAAAAGTGAACTCAACTGGTCAGTTAATTGGTTTGTCGGTGACCTGGCTCGACTTCCTATAAAAGACGCCAGCATGGATATCCTGCTCGACATCTTTTCACCTGCCAACTATGGGGAATTCCGTCGCGTTTTATCCAAAGATGGCATCTTGATCAAGGTCATCCCGACTGAAAATCACCTCAAAGAAATCCGTCAAAGGGTACAAGACCAGCTGACAAACAAGGACTATTCCAACCAAGATATCAAGGAACATTTCCAGGAATACTTCAGCATCCAATCTAGCCAAATAGCTTCCCTAACCAAACCCATCACAGCCGAGCAACGCCAAGCTTTACTTAGCATGACCCCCCTTCTCTTTCATGTTGACCAGACCAAAATTGACTGGAGTCAACTGACAGAGATTACCATTGAGGCAGAGATTTTGGTTGGGAAAGCACTGTAAATAAAACTTTCAGATAAGACAAAACCCGCACCTTCAAGGTACGGGTTTAAGTTATGTAATTATTAGTTCAAGTGCCAGATATCTTCGTTGTACTGAGCGATTGTACGGTCAGATGAGAAGAATCCTGCTTTGGCAATGTTAACGATGACTTTATCCAACCATGCGTCGCGGTCTTCGTAGTCAGCAAGCATTTGCTCTTTGACTTTAATGTAGTCTTCCAAGTCAAGGAGAGTCATGAACCAGTCTTTGTTGATCAATTCGTTGTAAAGACGTTCCAAGCGTTCTTTCTTGCCTACTGCAAGAACAGCGTCACTCACGATGAAGTCAACTAATGGTTTGATAGCTTTACGAGCGTAGAATTCGCTTGATTTGTAAGCTGCTTTTGCGTAAAGGTCGATAACAGTTTCTGAATCTTCACCGAAGATGTAGATATTTTCGTCGCCAACCAACTCAGCAATTTCCACGTTAGCTCCGTCCATAGTACCAAGAGTCAAAGCTCCGTTCAACATGAATTTCATGTTACCAGTACCTGAAGCTTCTTTAGAAGCAAGTGAGATTTGTTCTGAGATATCACATGCTGGGATGAGGAAGCTTGCTGCAGTAACGTTGTAGTTTTCAACCATAACCACTTGCAAGTGTGGAGCTACTTCTGGATCATTTGCAATCACTTCTGACAAGCAAAGGATCAAGTGAATGATGTCTTGGGCGATTGTGTAGGCAGGAGCTGCTTTACCACCAAAGAAGACTGTGATTGGACGAGCAGGGATGTTACCAGCCTTGATATCAAGGTATTTGTGGATGACATACAAAGCGTTCATTTGTTGGCGTTTGTACTCGTGAAGACGTTTGATTTGGATATCAAAGATAGAGTTTGTATTGATTTCCACACCTTGGTGATCTTTCAAGTGACGAGCCAATTTACGTTTGTTGTGAGCCTTGATGCTTTCCAATTTTTCTTTGACAGCTGCTTTGTCTTCGTAAGACAAGAGTTTTTCAAGCTCATCTGCTTCATGGTGCCATCCCTCTCCAATAATCTCATCCAAGTAGTGAGACAGTCTTGGGTTGGCATGCATGAGCCAACGACGGAATGTGATACCGTTTGTTTTGTTGTTGAATTTTTCTGGGTAGATGTCGTAGAAAGCTTTCAACTCTGAATTCTTCAAGATTTCAGTGTGGAGTGCTGCCACCCCGTTTACGCTGTATCCATAGTGGATATCCATGTGAGCCATGTGTACACGGTCGTTTTCATCAATGATTTGAACAGCTGGATCTTTGTATCCTGCTTTCACACGACGGTCCAATTCTTTGATGATTGGTACCAAGTGAGGAACCACTTCTTCCAAGAATTCAAGAGGCCATTTTTCAAGGGCTTCAGCAAGGATTGTGTGGTTAGTGTAGGCAGTCATGCTACGTACGATTGAGATTGCTTCATCAAGTTCGATACCACGCGCAGTCAAAAGACGGATCAATTCAGGAATCACCATTGATGGGTGAGTATCGTTGATTTGTACAACTGCGTAGTCCGCAAGGTCATGCAAGTTGCTTCCTTTTTCGATTGCTTCATCGATGATCAATTGCGCACCGTTTGAAACCATGAAGTATTGTTGGAAGATACGGAGCAATTCACCTTGCTTGTCGCTATCGTCTGGGTAAAGGAAGAGAGTCAAGTTGCGAGCGATATCTGTCTTGTCAAAGTTGATACCATCTTCGATGATAGAAGAATCAACTGAATCCAAGTCAAACAAACGCAAGCGGTTCTTTGTTGCTGTCTTGTAACCAGGTACATCGATATCGTAAAGGGTAGATGTCAATGTGAAATGTGCGAATGGCACTTGGTAGCTACGGCTTGAGCGTACCAACCAGTTTTGCTCAGTCAACCAAGCATTTGGAATTGTTTCTTGTTGGTTATTTTTAAGAACTTGTTGGAAAAGACCAAAGTGGTAGTTCAAACCAACACCGTCACCATTCAAACCAAGTGTAGCGATTGAGTCGATAAAGCAGGCTGCCAAACGTCCCAATCCACCATTCCCTAGAGATGGTTCCAATTCGACTTCTTCGATTTCGATCAACTCTTTACCGGCATCAGCAAGTTCTTTTTTCACATCGTCGTAAAGACCAAGGTTGATCAAGTTGTTTGACAAGAGTTTACCAATCAAGAACTCAGCTGAGATGTAGTAAACTTTCTTCTTACCAGTGTTGACTGGTTTTTGGCTGCTAGCAAGCTTGCTGTAGTTGAGAAGAGCAAGGTAAAGCTCTTCATTGCTACAGTCTGCAATGGTTTTATTGTAACGCTTTTGTACAAATTCGTTTAATGGTAACATTTTTGTGTCTCCTGATATTGTCTTATTTCTTTAATTCTACCAAATTTTCATTAATTCGGCGATAAATTGTAGTCAAGTCAAGCAAAGTTTCTTCAACAGCTGGTGTGAGTTGGTCTGCTGTCATACGCCATGACCAGTTTCCACCAAGAGTAGATGGGAAGTTCATACGAGCTGACTCATCTAGTTCTAGCAAGTCTTGCATAGTGGCAATAGCCATGAAGCTAACAGATGAAAAGGCTGTGCGAAGCATTGCGTGTGGCACTGTTTCATACTCTTTACGGTTCGTGTAGCGCGCCATGTATTCACGAGTTGGATCGTCGATTTCATTACGGTACCAACCAAGAACCGTATTGTTATCGTGTGTTCCTGTATACATAACAGAGTTGGCAGGTGCCAAGTGTGGGCTATCAATACTTTCGTCTTCTGGATTGAAGGCGAATTGAAGAATCTTCATTCCTGGGAAGCCAGTGCGTTCACGCAACTCGATGACTTCATCTGTCATGAAACCAAGGTCTTCTGCGATGATGTTTAGCTCACCAAGCTCTTCTTTAACAGCTGCGAAGAGTTTGTAACCTGGACCTTTCACCCATTTACCAGGTGCTGCTGTATCGGAACCAGCAGGAATTTCCCAGTAAGATTCGAAACCGCGGAAATGGTCGATACGAACGATATCGTAAATCTTGAAGCTTTCACGCAAGCGTTCAATCCACCATTTGTAACCGTCTTTATCCATTGCTTCCCAGTCATAGATTGGGTTGCCCCAAAGTTGACCAGTTGCAGAAAACTCATCTGGTGGGCATCCTGCAATGCAAGTTGCTTTACCATTGGCATCTGTCTTGAAGAGATGTGGATTTGCCCACATGTCGCTTGAATCTTCCGCTACGTAGATAGGCATGTCCCCAACGATTTCGATGTGGTTGTCGTTAGCGTAGGCTTTCAATTTCAACCATTGTTGGAAGAAGAAATATTGAGTCACACGGTGATAAACCAACTTGTCTGTCAATTTCTCACGGTAGCTTTCAAGTGCTGAAGCTTTACGCGCACGAGCATCTGCATCTGGCCATTCTGTCCAAGCAAGATTGTCAAAATGCTCTTTAATCGCCATATATTCTGCGAAGAGTTCGAGCCATGATTGGTTGTCTTGAGCAAACTTCTCAAAATCTTTGACATCACCCACTTCCAAGAAGCGTTTAACCGCTTTTTCTAAAAGCGGACGACGTGCGTAATAAATCTTCGCATAGTCAACTTCAGATGCATCACTACCAAAGTCAACACCTTCAAGGTCACTAGCTTCGAGCAAGCCTTGCTCTACCAAGATATCAAGGTCGATAAAATGCGTATTTCCAGCAAAAGCTGAGAATGATTGGTATGGAGAATCTCCATAGCTTGTTGTCCCAAGAGGGAGGATTTGCCAGTAACGTTGCTTCGTACGAACCAAGAAATCAACGAAATCATAGGCGCTTTGGCCAAATGATCCAATCCCGTATGCTCCTGGCAGAGAAGAGATGTGCATCAACACACCACTTTGACGTTTTTTCATAATAGCACCTCATGTGTTTGTAATATAACGCTGCGCAAATTAAGGCGCAAACGTTTGCGTTATTTTAAGTATAACGCATTTCAAAAACAAATGCAAGCGGTTTTAGAAACTTTTTTTGATTTCTTTTTCTTCGAATGAATCTTGGTTCCACTGTTATTTTATGAAACGAAAACTTTTCTTATAAAGTTTTTCTAATTTAAGATAGTTGAAATAAATAACAGCTTCATTTTTGCTAAGAAATCAGCCTAATCAATGCAATCGTTTCCCTTGTACGTTTTCAAATCAAGAAAAAGAAAACCTTTTAGTTTCTTCCTATATAAAGGCATTGACAAATGTTTGAAACCTTAAAATTTTTTTAAAAAACTTTTTAAAAACGCTTGCAACCGTTTTCTATTTGTGCTATACTAGGCTCATAAAAGAAAACGTTTGCGTTTTCTAAATAAATTATACTGTTATTCTTTAGGAGGAATACACTATGTCATCTAAATTCATGAAGAGCGCTGCTGTGCTCGGAACTGCTACTCTCGCTAGCTTGCTCTTGGTAGCTTGCGGAAGCAAATCTGCTGACAAAGCTGCTGATACTAGCTCTTCAGAAGCAAAAGAACTTACTTTCTACGTTGAAGACCAATATAAAGCCTTCGCTGAATCTGCTGCAAAAGCTTACGAAAAAGAATCTGGCGTAAAAGTTACTATCAAAACAGGTGACCAAATGGGTGGTCTTGATAACCTTTCACTTGACAACCAATCTGGTAAAGCCCCTGATGTTATGATGGCTCCATACGACCGTGTAGGTAGCCTTGGTACTGACGGACAACTTTCAGAAGTAACTCTTAGCGATGGTGCGAAAACAGACGATAAAACAAAATCACTTGTAACTGTTGGTGGTAAAGTCTATGGTGCTCCAGCTGTCATCGAATCACTCGTTTTGTACTATAACAAAGATTTGCTTAAAGAAGCTCCTAAAACATTTGCTGATTTGGAAAACCTTGCTAAAGACAGCAAATACGCTTTCGCTGGTGAAGATGGCAAAACTACTGCCTTCCTAGCTGACTGGACAAACTTCTACTACGCATACGGACTTCTTGCTGGTAATGGCGGTTATGTATTTGGCCAAAACGGTAAAGATCCTAAAGATATCGGACTTGCAAACGACGGAGCAATCAAAGGTATCGAATATGCTAAATCTTGGTACGAAAAATGGCCTAAAGGTATGCAAGATACTGAAGGAGCTCCAAACTTAATCCAAACTCAATTCCAAGAAGGTAAAACTGCTGCTATCATCGATGGTCCTTGGAAAGCTCAAGCATTCAAAGATGCTAAAGTAAACTACGGTGTTGCGACTATCCCAACTCTTCCAAACGGTAAAAACTATGAAACATTTGGTGGTGGTAAAGCTTGGGTTATCCCAGCAAGCACTAAGAACCTTGAAGGCGCTCAAAAATTTGTAGACTTCCTAGTTTCAACTGAACAACAAAAAGCGTTCTACGATGTAACAAACGAAATCCCAGCTAATACTGAAGCTCGTACTTATGCTGAAGGCAAAAAAGATGAGTTGACCACAGCCGTGATTGAACAGTTCAAGAATGCTCAACCAATGCCAAACATCTCTCAAATGTCAGCTGTTTGGGACCCAGCTAAAACAATGCTCTTTGAAGCTGTAAGTGGTAAGAAAGATGCGAAAACAGCTGCTAACGATGCTGTAACATTGATTAAGGACACAATCAAACAAAAATTTGGTGAATAATTGATTTGTTCAAGGGGGGTGGAAGCAAAATCCCCCTTTGAATTTATAGATACGCTTATTATCATACGCACGTATCTTACGATTGAATCCGAGTTTTATCTCGCATCCTATGAAAGGAGTAATCATGGAAAAACAACAGCCTCGCAAAGCAGCCTTGCTGTCAATCATTCCTGGTTTAGGACAAATTTATAACAAACAAAAAGCGAAAGGTTTTATTTTCCTTGGTGTTACTGTTTTATTTGTTCTGTATTTTCTAACACTTGCAAGCCCTGAATTGAGCAATTTGATCACACTTGGTGACAAACCTGGTCGTGATAATTCACTTTTTATGCTGATTCGTGGTGCTTTCCATTCTATCTTTGTTGTCGTTTACTTACTCTTTTATATCTTTAATATCAAAGATGCACATACGACTGCTAAACGTATCAATAACGGTATTCCTGTAGCTCGTACCTTCAAGGACATGATTAAAGGAATTTATGAGAATGGATTCCCATACCTTTTAATTATCCCATCATATGTAGCGATGACATTTGCGATTATCTTCCCTGTTATCGTAACCTTGATGATTGCCTTTACCAACTATGACTTCCAACACTTGCCACCAAACAAATTGTTGGACTGGGTTGGTTTGACCAATTTTACGAACATCTGGAGCTTGAGCACCTTCCGTTCAGCCTTTGGTTCTGTTCTTTCTTGGACCATTATTTGGGCCTTGGCTGCTTCTACCTTGCAGATTGTCATTGGTATCTTTACAGCAATCATTGCCAACCAACCATTTATCAAAGGAAAACGTATCTTCGGTGTTATTTTCCTTCTTCCTTGGGCTGTTCCAGCCTTCATCACTATCTTGACATTCTCAAACATGTTTAATGATAGTGTTGGTGCCATCAACACCCAAGTCTTGCCTCTTTTGTCTAAGGTCCTTCCCTTCCTAGATGGAGCTCTTATCCCTTGGAAAACAAATCCAACTTGGACGAAGGTTGCCTTGATTATGATGCAAGGTTGGCTTGGATTCCCATACATCTACGTTTTGACCTTGGGTATCTTGCAGTCTATTCCTAACGACCTCTACGAAGCGGCTTACATCGATGGTGCTAATGCTTGGCAAAAATTCCGTAACATCACTTTCCCAATGATCTTGGCTGTTGCAGCTCCAACATTGATTAGCCAATACACCTTCAACTTTAACAACTTCTCTGTCATGTATCTCTTTAATGGTGGAGGTCCTGGTACTGTCGGAGGCGGAGCCGGTTCAACTGATATCTTGATTTCATGGATTTACCGTTTGACAACAGGTACATCTCCTCAATACTCTATGGCGGCAGCTGTTACCTTGATTATCTCAATCATTGTCATCTCTATCTCTATGATCGCATTCAAGAAACTACACGCATTTGATATGGAGGACGTCTAAGATGAATAACTCAATCAAACTCAAACGTAGACTGACTCAAACCCTCACTTACCTCTACTTGATTGGCCTATCAATCGTGATCATCTACCCACTTTTGATCACCATCATGTCCGCCTTCAAAGCAGGTAACGTCGCAGCCTTTAAACTAGATACTAACATCGACTTCAATTTTGATAACTTTAAAGGGCTCTTCACCGAAACCTTGTATGGCACTTGGTACCTTAATACTTTGATTATTGCCTTTATCACAATGGCTGTTCAAACAAGTATCATCGTACTTGCAGGTTACGCCTACAGCCGTTACAACTTCTTGGCTCGTAAACAAAGTTTGGTCTTCTTCTTGATCATCCAAATGGTACCAACAATGGCCGCTTTGACAGCCTTCTTCGTTATGGCCCTTATGTTGAATGCCCTTAACCATAGCTGGTTCCTCATCTTCCTATATGTCGGTGGTGGTATCCCAATGAACGCTTGGCTCATGAAAGGTTACTTCGATACCGTACCAATGTCTCTTGACGAATCTGCAAAACTAGATGGTGCAGGACACTTCCGTCGCTTCTGGCAAATTGTCCTTCCGCTCGTTCGCCCAATGGTGGCTGTACAAGCCCTCTGGGCCTTCATGGGACCTTTCGGGGATTACATCCTCTCTAGTTTCTTGCTTCGTGAGAAAGAATACTTTACTGTTGCCGTTGGTCTCCAGACCTTCGTTAGCAATGTGAAAAACATGAAGATCGCCTACTTCTCAGCAGGTGCTATCCTCATCGCCCTTCCAATCTGTATTCTCTTCTTCTTCCTACAAAAGAACTTTGTTTCAGGACTTACAAGTGGTGGCGACAAGGGATAATTTATCCCCGCTACCCTTTTTCATTTTATACTCTTCGAAAATCTCTTCAAACCACGTCAGCTTTATCTCCAACCTCAAAGCTGTGCTTTGAGCAACCTGCGACTAGCTTCCTAGTTTGCTCTTTGATTTTCATTGAGTATTAGAAATTGTTACTGTAAATAATATTCTTGCAACAAGCAATTTATCTCCTAGACTTGAAATAAAGCACATTTCTCTATATAATAATACTCATATAGAAAACACTTTTAGAAAGATGCCTATGCTTCCATATCCATTCTCGTATTTCTCTAGTATCTGGGGATTTCGTAAGCCCCTATCAAAACGTTTCGGCCTCAACTGGTTTCAGCTTCTCTTTACGAGCATTTTCCTCATCAGCTTGTCTATGGTTCCGATTGCCATTCAAAACAGCTCACAGGAAACGTATCCACTGGATACCTTTATCGATAATGTTTATACACCGCTGACAGATGAAGCCATCATGGACTTGTCAGAGAATACACAAATCGTTGATGGAAAGCTGAACTACTCAGGTACGAAGAATCATCAGCCTTCTCTTTTAATTGGTCCAAGCCAAAGCAAGGAATTTCCAAAGGACTTGCAACTTCATTTTGATACGGAAGAACTCGTCATCAGCAAGGAAAGTAAGGAACTGACTCGCATTCGCTACCACGCGATTCAAACGGAGAGTTTCCAGAGTAAGGAAGATCTTACCCAGGCCATTTCTAAAGACTGGTATCAACAAAACCGGGTCTATATCAGTCTCTTTCTCGTTCTTGGTGCAAGCTTTCTCTTTGGATTGAATTTCTTCATTGTCTCTCTTGGAGCTAGCTTTCTCCTTTATATCACTAAAAGATCACGCCTCTTTTCATTTAGGACCTTTAAAGAGTGCTACCATTTTATCTTGAACTGTTTAGGATTACCCACTCTGATTACGCTTATTTTGGGACTTTTTGGCCAGAATATGACAACCCTTATCACTGTACAAAACATTCTTTTTGTTCTTTATCTGGTCACTATTTTTTACAAGACACATTTCCGTGATCCAGATTATCATAAATAGGAGATTTTTATGCCCGTGACGATTAAAGATGTGGCTAAAGCAGCAGGTGTCTCACCTTCAACTGTTACCCGCGTCATTCAAAATAAATCAACGATTAGTGATGAAACCAAAAAACGAGTTCGCAAGGCGATGAAGGAGCTCAACTACCATCCCAACCTCAATGCTCGTAGCTTGGTAAGTAGCTATACTCAGGTTATCGGCCTGGTACTTCCTGATGACTCAGACGCTTTTTACCAAAATCCTTTCTTCCCATCTGTCCTTCGTGGTATCGCCCAAGTGGCATCTGAGAACCACTATGCTATTCAGATTGCAACAGGGAAAGATGAAAAAGAACGTCTCAATGCGATTTCTCAGATGGTTTATGGTAAACGTGTTGACGGTTTGATTTTCCTCTACGCCGAGGAAGAAGATCCTCTGGTCAAGCTAGTAGCCGATGAGCAATTCCCTTTCCTCATTCTCGGAAAATCCACTTCACCCTTTATCCCTCTTGTTGATAATGACAATGTACAAGCGGGCTTTGATGCGACAGAGTATTTCATCAAAAAAGGATGCAAACGAATTGCCTTCATCGGGGGTACAAAGCGACTCTTCGTAACGCAAGATCGTCTAACTGGCTATGAGTCCGCACTCAAACAACACCAGCTT
Organism: Streptococcus sp. CM6; assembly: GCF_000526095.1. Classification (NCBI taxonomy): domain Bacteria; kingdom Bacillati; phylum Bacillota; class Bacilli; order Lactobacillales; family Streptococcaceae; genus Streptococcus; species Streptococcus sp. CM6. Next base: position 35,054 of record NZ_JATS01000003.1, read on the forward strand.
CCGATTGATACCAACTTAACCTACTTTGCGACTGAATTTCTAGAAGAAAAAGGTTATCAGTTCAGTGAACTCCTGTTCAATCACGATCCACAGATTGACGCTATTATCACAACTGACAGTCTCCTTGCAGAAGGGGTTTGTGACTACATCAGTAAGCATCAGTTAACTGTTCCTGTCTTGAGTTTCGACTCTGTCAATCCTCGACTTGATCTTGTAGCTTATGTGGATATCAATAGTCTGGAACTTGGGCGCGTTTCCTTTGAAACCATTCTCCAAATAATCAACGATGCTAAAAACAATAAACAGATTTGTTACCGCCAGTTGATTGGGCACAAAATTATCGAAAAATAAAGACCAGCCCCAGTGAACTGCACCCCAAAAGTTAGACAGAAAAAATCTAACTTTTGGGGTGTTTTTATTATGAAATTGAGTTATGAAGATAAAGTTCAAATCTATGAACTTAGAAAACAAGGATATAGCTTAGAGAAGCTTTCAAATAAATTTGGGATAAACAATTCTAATCTTAGGTACATGATTAAATGGATTGATCGTTACGGAATAGAGTTCGTCAAAAAAGGCAAAAATCGCTACTATTCTCCTGATTTAAAACAAGAAATGATTAATAAAGTCTTACATGAAGGCTGGACTAAAGATAGAGTTTCTCTTGAATACGGCCTCCCAAGTCGTACGATACTTCTTAACTGGCTGGCGCAATACAGGAAAAACGGGGGTATACTATTGTTGCGAAAATAAGAGGGAGAGTACCTAAAATGGGACATAAACGGAAGAAAACTTGGGAAGAAATGACAGAACTAGAGCGACTCCAAGAGGAGAATGAACGCTTACGGACTGAGGTGGCTTACCTAAAAAAGTTAAAAGAGTTAGAGAAATGGTTTCAGGAGGATTTCGACTAAATTTACTTCTTGAAGTGGCTCGTTTACCTCGCTCAACTTACTACTATCAGTTGAAGCAACTAGATGGGCTTGACAAAGATAAAGAGCTTAAAATCGAAATTCAGGCCATTTATAATGACCATAAAGGAAATTATGGCTATCGTAGAGTTACTCTTGAACTAAGAAATCGTGGTTTTCCTACCAAGGAGAGATTGGCAAGAAGGCAGACAACCTGATTCAACGTCAG
>NZ_JATS01000004.1:0-74952 GCF_000526095.1 Streptococcus sp. CM6
AAAAGCCTGCTCAACCTGAGAAACCTGCTCAACCTGAGAAACCTGCTCAGCCTGAAAAGCCAGCTCAACCTGAGAATCCAGTTCAACCTGAACAACCTGCTCAACCGGAAATTCCAGCTCAACCGGAAAAGCCGACTCAACCTGAGAATCCAGTTCAACCTGAACAACCTGCTCAACCTGAGAAACCTGACCAGCCTGAAAAGCCAGTTCAGCCTGAGAAACCTGCTCAGCCTGAAAATCCGACTCAACCGGAAACTCCAGCGCAACCTGAGAAACCAATTACTTCTTCAAGTCCTGAGGAAGGAGTTAAAGACCTTGTCTTTACACTTCCAAGCTTGGAAATCGTCAATAAGGTCGTACCGTTTAAGACGATTCGTCGCGAAAACCCACAATTAGACAAAGGAAAAGAGCAAGTTCTATCAGAAGGGAAAGACGGTCTCTTAGTCGAGTATGTTGAAGTGAACGGTAACAATCGCAAGGTTCTCCAAACAGAAGCAACTCCAGCACAAGATCGAGTGATTGAGGTAGGTAGCAAACAAAGCTCAGTTGGAACAGAAGCGCCACCAGTTGTGACTCTTCCTGAGTATATTCTCCCAAGAGAGACTGAAAAACCTGCTCCAGTCGTAACAGATAATTCACCAGCAAAAGATGAAAAAGCTCCTGTTACAACTACAGTCAAAGAAGACAAGGAAAGACAACTTCCAGCAACTGGGGAACAAGAAGCAACTGCCTTCCTCTACTTGGCAGCAATCACTTCTATCTTGTCTCTCCTTATCTTCCAAAAGAATTTCAAAGACTAATAACCCTCTTTGATTGATTCTTTCTAATTATTCAGTTCCCCCGTAGAGAAGACCATCTGGTCTTCTCTTTTTTTCACGATCAACCTTGTGTGAAAAAATCCATAAAGGATCCCAAAATTTAATTGAACTTTTTATAAATTCACAGTACTGAACGCCCATATTTTTCTAGCCTCCTACTTACATAGTTTCCTCTAAAACTTACTCGAGCCATCTCCATTCACAGAATTCACTTTCATCACTTAGCAGGATAAATGCTTCTCAAATCAATTGTTATCCCTTAACGATCTATTATTTCATTTCAGATGACAAGTCTCCATCAATACCCTATATTTTATAGGCTAGAATACTAAAAAAGTTCAAGGGCATACTTTATTATTTATAGAAAAAATTACTTATAAATATTATGTAAATTGATTCTTAATAACGTTTAAAAGCGTCACTGATTTCTCAAGATAAAAAAATAGTCCAGAACAGTTGTTCTGGACTATTTCCTTTCCAATTACTTCCTAAGAACTAACTGAAAATCATCTGGCTCTATAATTTCTGTAGTGGGTAAAACTACTGTAGAAATTATGGAGCCTATTTTGTTGTAGAAAAAAAAGTCATATATTCTATCTCACCTTTTTCTTAGGCGATAGAAAATCAGAATCCTATGCTCTTCAATGGAAACATATCGATTTTTCAAAATCACAGATTCAGCTAATTCAAGCTTTAGATAGATATGGACAAGTAAAATCAACTAAGGGAAATAAGAAGACTATTTTCTCTATTTCTAATGACTTACTTCAACTTCTTACCTCTTGGAAAGAGCAACAAAAATATGAACTAGCAAAGTTTGGCATCATCAGTAATCCAGAACAATTTGTTTTTACATATATCGATACAAAAGGAAACATCAACAAGCCTTTACATGCTGACTATCTAAACAATAAAATGAAAAGCATCAGAAAGCGACATAAAGAGCTGGCACATGCTACACCTCATAAACTGCGACATACAGGAGCAACGCTTGCTAAACAAGCAGGAATGAGCTTAGAAGCTATTTCTGAAGCACTAACACATAGCGATACAGGTACAACTCAGATTTATGTCAATACTTCTAATATAGTTCCTATGGCAGTTGGTGAATTTGCTTTAAAGTCTCTAAAACAATAAGGTAAAAATAAGGTGAACTTTGAGGTAAACTTTTAAAAAAAACACGAAAAAAGCACCCATAAGGTAAACTTTTGAGTGCTTTGAAACGTTGATATAATCGTATTGATTAACGTTTTGAGAATTGTGATGCTTTACGAGCTTTCTTAAGACCTGGTTTCTTACGTTCAACTTTACGTGAGTCACGTGTAAGAAGACCTGCGCGTTTCAATGAATCGCGGAAGTCTGGGTCTACTTGAAGAAGGGCACGAGCGATACCGTGACGGATAGCTCCTGCTTGACCAGCGTATCCACCACCTACAACGTTAACGAAAACGTCGTATGAACCTACAGTTGAAGTAACTACGAATGGTTGGTTGATAACAAGACGAAGGTCAGCGTGTGGGATGTACTCTTCAACATCTTTTTTGTTAACAGTGATTTTACCAGTTCCTGGAACAAGGCGAACGCGTGCAACAGCGTTTTTACGACGTCCAGTACCTGCATATTGTGCTTGTGACATACTTTATTGTTCCTTTCCTTAGATAAGTCCTGAAATATCAAGAACTTCTGGTTGTTGTGCAGCGTGAGTGTGCTCAGCTCCAACGAATACTTTCAATTTCATACCTTGAGCGCGGCCAAGAGTATTGTGTGGAAGCATACCTTTAACTGATTTTTCGATCAAACGTACTGCATTTTTAGAACGAAGTTCACCAGCAGAGATTTGTTTCAATCCACCTGGGTGGTTTGAGTGAGTGTAGTAGATCTTATCAGTTGCTTTTTTACCAGTCAATTTAACTTTTTCAGCATTGATAACGATTACGAAGTCACCTGTATCAGTGTGTGGTGTAAATGTTGGTTTGTTTTTTCCGCGAAGTACGCTAGCAACAACTGCTGAAAGGCGTCCAAGAGGTACATCAGTTGCGTCAACAACGTACCATTTGCGTTCTACTTGGCCTGGTTTAGCCATGAATGTAGTTTTGTTCATGATTTCTCCTATATGAATATCGTTTTTGTTTACAGGGCGGATGTTCCGGTCCGCGGGGTATTTGAAAGGTTCCGGGGCCTTACAAATGGGGTAAACAATACCGTCTACTATCATACCAAATTTCACTACTAAAAGTCAATAGATATGAAAAATATTTTTGCCGATTTCAGTGTTTAACATCTAGAAAAACCTCGCTTTTGCGAGGCTCTCCTATTTGTAAGCTAAGGCACGTTTAAAGGTTTTCCAGATTCCCAAATCATCCGTTTGAAGGACTAGGCTAGCATACATGCGTCCGATAAAGGCTGTTGCAGTGACTGCAAAAACAACCGTTATGGCTAGAGAAATCCAAGCTTCCAGACCACTTGCATACCCATTTATAGCTCTAAATGGCATAAAGAAAGTCGAAATGAAGGGAATGTAGGAACCAATTTTCAAAACCAAATTATCCCCTGCAGCACCTAGAGCGGTCACTCCAACGAATCCTGCGATAATCAAGATCATCAATGGTGACAAGGCTTTCCCTGAATCCTCAGGACGAGAAACCATAGAACCTAGAAAGGCTGCCAAAACAACATACATAAAGAGACTAACCAAGACAAACAATAAGGTATTGAGCGAGAAGGCATCTCCTAGATGATTTAAAATACCAGATTGAGCCAAGATTGGTAGGTCTTTAAAGAGCAGAATCGCAGCCAGACCACCCACGACGTAAATCCCAATATGAGTCAAAATCACAAGAAGCAGAGCCAGCATGCGAGCATAGAAATAATGACTAGCTCGGATACTAGAGAAGACCACTTCCATGATTTTGGTTCCTTTCTCGCTAGCCACTTCCTGAGCAGTAACACTAGCATAGGTAATCAAAATCATATAAAGGAAGAAACCAAGCCCTGCGGCCGCAATGGTTTGGACAATTTTTTTGTTTTCCTTAGATTCATCAATCTTCTCAGTAAAGTCAACGGTTTGACTCAGGCGCTTTTCCTGTTCTTGGGACAAATTAGCCGCCGAGCGATTGAGTTGGTATTGCAGTTCGTTGAGCTTATTTGTTACAGCCAGCTTGATGCCACTTTCAAGAGAAGTTTCACCGTGATAGACGGCCTTGAGGACGCTGTCCTCTTGGTCAATGGTTAGGTAACCCTTGATTTTCTCATCCTTGATAGCAGCCTGGGCACTGGCTTCATCCTTGTAATCAAAGTTGATACCATTGGTACCCTTGAGCCCTTCTTCCACAGATGGCACTGTTGTTACTACTGCTATCTTGCTATTCTTGGCCATAGAAGACCCTTGGAGGTAGCCAATTCCTGCAGATAAGGCTAAAAAGAGGAACGGCGAAATCACCATAAAGAAGAAACTCCACGACTTGACATGTCGAAGATAGGTTTCCTTCATTACAATCCACATATTTCTCATACTTCCACCCCTGATTCTAGTTTAAAGATTTCATCGATTGTTGGAGCTTGTTGGTCAAAGGTCGCGATGTACTGACCTTGAGTCAGGATTGGGAAGAGTTCCCTTCCAGCGCTCTCATCATCTAGGATTAATTTCCAACTACCTTGCTTGGTTAAACTCACCTGTTTGACATGAGGAAGTTTTTCCAATTCTTCCTTGCTTCGTTCACTTGAAACAAAGAGACGCGTTTTCCCGTATTGATTGCGAACATCCTGAACTGGTCCATGCAAGACCACACGCCCATCACGAATCATCAGGATATCATCGCAAAGCTCCTCAACATTGGTCATGACATGGTCAGAAAAGATAATGGTCGCACCGCGCTCTTTCTCTTTCAAGATGACCTGTTTGAGCAACTCGGTGTTGACTGGGTCCAAACCACTAAAAGGTTCATCCAAGATAATCAAATCTGGTTCATGGATTAGGGTGATAATCAGCTGAATTTTCTGCTGATTCCCTTTGGAGAGGCTCTTGATTTTGTCGGTCAATTTGCCCTTCACTTCCAATTTTTCCATCCATTGAGGGAGTTTTTCCTTGACCTCCTTAGCATCCATGCCTTTTAGAGTAGCCAAGTAGCGAACTTGCTCAAGGACTGTCAATTTGGGCATGAGGCTACGTTCCTCAGGCAGATAGCCAATCCGAGCGTAGGTTTCCTGACGAATCTCCTGCCCATCCAGACTGATTTCTCCTTGATACTCCAAAAATTTCAACATACTGTGGAAAATCGTTGTTTTCCCAGCACCATTTTTCCCGACCAGCCCCAGAATCCGTCCTGGACTTGCTTGAAAATCGACACCAAACAAGACTTGCTTGGAACCGAAACTTTTCTCTAGATTTCTTACTTCTAGCATTTTCCACCTCCGAAATATGTTGCACTTATTATACTCCTTTTTGATAGCATTTACAACGTTTTATGTCCATTTTATCGATATTATTTATAGTAAAAATCTACCAAATCCAAGGTTTTTAAGCGCTCCAGTAATAGGTTTAGTATAGCTCATTAAAAATTGGATAGGGTGTCTTTCTCCTCAACTGTTGCTTTTCTCTTTTGAACTGTCCTTTTGAAACTAAAAAACCACCCCGAAGGATGGATTGATGAGTTAACGTACTTCTGCATTGACTTTTTCTTCGAGTGATGCTTGGATTTTTTCCATGTAGCGTGCGACTTCCTCGTCCGTCAAGCTGTCTTCTGGATTTTGGAAGGTCAAGCTATAGGCCATTGACTTCATACCAAGTCCCAATTTTTCGCCTAAGAAGACGTCAAAGAGTTTGATATCTGTCAAACGTTTCACGCCTGCAGCTCGGATAGCATCTACAACTTCTTGGTGAGTGACTTCTGCCTTGAGAAGTAGAGCAATATCACGACTAACCGCTGGGAATTTGGTGATTTCCACAAATGGAGCCGCAGGTTGAAGCGCAGCTTCGATGGCTGAAAGGTTGAGCTCCGCTACATACGTTTCTGGAATATCATAAGTCTTAGCAGTGACCGGATGCACTTGGCCAATGAAACCAAGAACTTGGTCACCGAGTGAAATCACGGCTGTACGTCCTGGGTGTAGACTTGCAATCTCAGCTGTTGCTGTATAAGTCACTTCAAGTCCCAGGCGAGTAAATAATGCTTCAAGGATTCCCTTAGCATAGAAGAAATCAACTGGAACTGCTGCCGTTTGGAAGTCTTTTTCTGCAACCAAGCCTGTCAAGGCAAAGGCAAAGCTGTTGATCTCGTTTGGTAGATCTTCTTTTGGATTACCCGTTTGCTCGAAGACTTTTCCAATCTCATAAAGAGCCAAGTTTTTATTCTTACGTGCTACGTTGTAGGCCACCGTATCAAGGATACCTGAGATCATATTTTGACGGAGGACTGAACGGTCCACTGTCATTGGCCACATGAGTTCTGTAAGGTTACTTGGTTGAGCCGTGAACTCAACTGCTTTTTCAGGCGTTGTTAGAGCGTAGGTAATGATTTCTGTCAAACCTGCTCCTTCAGCGATCGTACGAACTTGGCGACGCAATTTTTGTGTCGCAGTCAATTCACCAGCTGTACCATCGTCTTTTGGAAGACTAGTTGGCAAGCGATCATAACCATAGATACGAGCGATTTCTTCAAAGAGGTCTGCTTCGATAGTGATATCCCAACGACGACGGGGTACGCTGACTGTAAAGCTTTCTGCATTGCCAGAAAGACCAAAGCCAAGACGACGGAAGACATCTTCCACATCAGCATATGAAAGTTCCGTACCAAGAACACGGTTGACATCGGCAAGAGTTGAAGATACTTCTACATCTGAAGTGTCAAGCTCACCCGCTGAAACGATGCCCTTACGCACTGTCGCACCTGCAAGTTCTGCAATCATGCTAGCTGCAGCATCCAAGGCCTCATCGACTGTTGCCACATTAATCCCTTTTTCAAAACGAGAAGATGATTCCGAACGAAGGTTAAGGCGTCCACTAGTCTTACGAATGGATGTGCCATTGAAAACAGCTGCTTCTAACACAACGCGACTAGAATTTTCGGAGATTTCTGTAGCCTCTCCACCCATGACACCTGCAAGGGCTACTGGTTTGTCAGCCACAGTGATGACTAAGTCATTTGTTTCCAAGTCACGTTCTTCACCGTCCAAGGTCACCAATTTTTCACCAGCACGCGCTTCACGCACATGGATGTCATTGCCTTCAAAGGTATCCAAGTCAAAGGCATGCATAGGCTGACCAAAGTAGAGTAGGATATAGTTGGTTACGTCGACCACATTATTGATGGGACGGATACCTTCGTTCATGAGGAGATTTTGCAACCACTGTGGACTTGGTGCGATGGTCACATTGTCCAAGATACGGGCAGCATAGTATGGCGCCTTGTCTGTTTCAATCCCTACAGAAAGAGCATCTGCTGCACTTTCATTTGTTTCTGTTAAACTGAATTCCTTAAAGCTAACTGCCTTGTCATAGATAGCTGCCACTTCGTGCGCTACTCCACGCATAGATAGAGCATCTGCACGGTTTGGCGTGATGGAAAGTTCGATAATTTCATCATCCAAGTCTAGGTAAGAAAAGACTTCGTCCCCAGGAATAGCATCTTGAGGCAAGATTTGGATACCATCTGCGAATTCCTTTGGCACAACTGAGTCCGAAATACCTAATTCACCAAGTGAGCAAATCATTCCGAGAGACTCTAAGCCACGGATTTTCCCTTTTTTGATTTTGTAGTTGTCAGCGATACGAGCTCCTGGAAGAGCCACCATGACCTTGATACCAGCACGCACATTTGGGGCACCACAAACGATCTGACGGGCTTCTTCTTCGCCAACGTTAACCTGACAAACATGAAGATGAGTTTCTGGCACATCTTCGCAAGACAAGACCTCACCGACGACAATTTTTGAGAGACCGGCAGCCGGTGATTCGACACCTTCGACCTCGATCCCTGTAGTTGACATTTTTTCAGCCAACTCTTGTGATGGCACATCAATGTCCACCAATTCTTTTAACCATTTATAAGATACAAGCATAATTCTGATTGTAAGATCTCACCAAGTAAGACCTTTTCAATTCCTTTCTTTTTCTTCGAGTCAGTCCTCACCTTCTCATCGAGAGAAAATGACTAGGACTGTATAGGACTGTGTTTCAGGTTTCAATCTTATTTAAACTGTTCTGAGAAGCGGACATCCCCTTGGTAGAATCCACGAATATCGTTGATTCCGTAGCGGAGCATAGCTACACGCTCTTGACCAAGACCAAAGGCAAAACCAGAGTAAACAGTTGCATCAATACCACTCATCTCAAGGACACGTGGGTGAACCATACCAGCACCCATAATCTCGATCCAACCTGTTTTCTTACATACGTTACAGCCTTCTCCACCACACTTAAAGCAAGAAACATCCACCTCGACAGATGGCTCTGTGAATGGGAAATAGGATGGACGCAGACGAATCTGACGCTCTTCACCAAACATTTTTTGAACGATCAATTGAAGGGTTCCTTGAAGATCTGCCATAGAAATGTTCTTCCCAACAACCAAGCCTTCGATTTGGTGGAACTGGTGACTGTGGGTCGCATCGTCCGTATCACGACGGAATACACGCCCAGGTGAGATCATTTTCAAAGGACCTTTTGAAAAATCATGGGCGTCCATAGCACGCGCCTGAACTGGAGACGTGTGAGTACGGAGTAAGATTTCTTCTGTGATGTAGAAAGTATCCTGCATATCGCGAGCTGGGTGATCTTTTGGAAGGTTCATACGCTCGAAGTTATAGTAGTCTTGCTCCACTTCAAAACCATCCACGACTTGGTAACCCATCCCGATAAAAATATCTTCGATTTCTTCACTGGTTTGTGTAAGAACATGACGGTGACCAACCGCAACAGGACGACCTGGAAGTGTTACATCGATGCTCTCACTAGCAAGTTGAGCTGCGACTTTCTTTTCTTCCAAGAGTTTCGCTGTTTCCTCAAAGGCTGCTGTCAAGACATCACGAGCTTCATTAACGTGTTTCCCGATGACAGGGCGCATTTCAGCCGATACATCCTTCATCCCTTTAAGGATTTCAGTAAGCGACCCTTTTTTACCAAGGACAGAGACACGTAATTCTTGCATCTCTTTTTCATTTTCAGCAGTAATCTGCTTCAAGCTAGCCAGCGTTTCTTCGCGAAGCGCTTTTAATTGTTCTTCAATAGTTGACATAATTCCTCCATCAGTCGCTCGTAGATAAAAAGAAAACCACATGCCAAAAACTCCACTCGGAGCGTTGACACGCGGTACCATCCGTTTCATCTGACAAGTCAGACCTTCATTTCTAAATCCATGCGCAAGTGAATTCACTCAGCTTTCATATAGAGAGCTTGCAGTCCTGGCTCTCCTCCCTGATATACTTCCCTTGAGTTACTAGTCTTGCGGATTTCTATTCGATTACTACATAGTTTATCAAATTTTTAGTTAAAAAACAAGTTAGACCAGACTAATTTCAATATAAAAAGGAACAAGACGCAATGCACTATCTATTTGTAGGGCCTGTTTCATCTGCTTTCCTTTTCATTTCTTTCTCCTCAAGGGAATTCGATACTCACTTCTGCTTGCCTTTAAATCGCCATTGGAAGCGAAGCTTGTCATAGAAAGGAAATTCGATAAACAAGACTCCCAAGCCCACACAGAGACTGGCAAGAACATCTGATGGGTAGTGAACTCCCAGATAGACCCGAGATAGCAGCACACTGACTAGGTAGAGGCCAAGGACGATTTGCACGATTTTTCTCCAGACTGGATTTTTAATTCGCTGACTAAGGATAACAATCAAAGTCCCTACCATCAGCGTCACTGCCAGAGAATGCCCACTTGGGAAGGAAAATCCCTTCTCCTCGACTAGATGTAAGATAGCTGGTCGTGGGCGCTGGTAGATATTTTTAAAGGACACGATTAAAAGACCAGCTATTGCTAGATTTCCCGCCATGAAGAAGCTTTCTATCTTCCACTGCTTACGATAAAAGATAAAGGCTGCGATGGCAACCCAGGTGATAATCACCGGGATATCAATCAAATGCGTAAGGGCACGGAACAGAACTGTCAAATAATTTGGCAAGTCTCCACGAAGGGCAGTCTGAATCGGTTGATCAAAACCGACCAACGTTTCAGGATAGAATTTAACCATATAGCCAAGAAGGACGAAAAGTAAAAGGGCAAAACTGCCCTTCATTAAAAATGTTTGTTTATCTCTCATAATATTTTAAGGTTGGTTTTAAGAGGACATACAGCAACCAGAATGAAACGGCAAAGATTACACCCTCAATCAAGTTAAAAGGTAAAACCATGGTCATTAGGTAGTTGGAAAGTCCCAAAATTTTTCCAATATCAAAGTTGGCAAACTGCGCGTACAAAGGAACCGCATAAACATAGTTGAGAACCAACATAGCAGCAGTCAATCCAATAGTTCCCGCTAGAGATGCTAGTAGGAAACGAAGAGTGCTACGTTCCTTTTTCCAAATCAAACCAAAGGCGATAACAAAAACTCCCAAGGCTACGATATTCATTGGCAAACCAATGTAGGTATTCACGCCCTGGCTATTCAGAAGCAACTTCAAGAGTGAGCGAAGCAAGAGGATTCCTAGTGCAGCTGGCAAATCCATCACCACCAAGCCCACAAGGACTGGCAAGATACTAAACTCGATCTTGAGGAAGGCCGCCGCTGGCAAGAGCGGAAAGTCAAAGTACATCAGCACAAATGAAATGGCTGATAAAATCGCAATGGTCGAAAGTCGACGTGTGTTTGTCATAACAGGTTCCTCCAATTTTCTATAAAATCAGAAGAAGTTGGAAAGGATCCCTCTATCTATTCTCACTTTTTATATCCCAAAAGCTCCCTCTCACTCTTTTGAGCAAGCGGTTGCAATTCATCTATAAACTCATCAGAACAGACAAAGCTATTCTTTCGTCTTCTCCCATCCAGACTATACTGTCGGTTGTGGAATCGCACCACATCAGCTTGCGCTCGCGGACTTCTTTAACTAAGATATTTTGGATTAATCTAGGCGTCGCAGTCGAAGATAATACTTGAGTATATCGAGACAAGACAACGAAGAGTAAGCCAAAATAGCTAGTTAAGGTCACCGCCGGTCGGGAATCTCACCCAGCCCTGAAGACCCTTTAATCATAACAAAAAACGCTTGCAAGTGCAAGCATTTTGATTATTTCAATTTATCTGCTTCATAGGTGTGAACAAGATCAAGACCTGCAAAATTCTGCTGGCGAAGAGCCTCATATACAATCATGCAGACGGTATTCGAAACATTGAGACTGCGGACGTGTTCATCGTTCATAGGAATACGGAGTGCTTTCTCAGGATGTTCTCGCATAAAGTCCTCAGGCAAGCCCTTGTCTTCACGTCCAAAGAGAAAATAATGGTCCTCGTCAGTCGATAAATCTACCTCAGAATACACCTTCTCAGCAAATTTCGAAATCAGATAGAGTTTTCCCTTCATCTGAGACATGAAATCTTCCAAGCTGTCATAAAAATAAATATCTAACTTATCCCAATAATCTAATCCAGCTCGCTTCATCTTGCGATCATCAATAGGAAATCCCATCGGTTTGATGATGTGAAGGGGAGAATTGGTCGCAGCGCAAGTACGCGCAATGTTACCTGTATTTTGTGGAATCTGAGGTTCAAATAATACAATGTGATTTGTCATGACTTGCTTCCTTTCACCATTGCAAAAAAATAGCCACACTGCCCGGAGTCAAGCTCAGCAAACAGCGTGGTTAAGGCATCGTTAACTTACCTCACAACAGGTTTGAAGTAAATCAGCGAAGCTACTTTCTTAGTATAACACTTTCAGAATCATTGTCAATAGAAACGACTTGATTTTTTTACTTTTTTTGATAATATTTCCATACTTAGTCATTCTTTTTCTGAGAAAGGATATTAAATGAGCGAAATCACTTCATATAATAGACATTTCTATGAAAGGTGAGCAATTTTATCTTTGAAAACTTACAAAAAGTCTTTTCTTATCCTCTAAAATGGCTTGGTAAGTGCATTTTTTGCGAAAAAAGGGTATGATAGTTACATCATGAAAAAGTAGGGTTTTTATATGAAAATTGTCCTTGTTGGTGGAGGGAAAGTCGGTTTCGCCCTCTGTCGTTCACTGGTTGCAGAAAAACACGACGTTGTCCTCATCGAACAAGATGAGGCTGTTCTCGATCATATTGTCAGTCGCTTTGATATCATGGGACTCCTTGGAAATGGAGCAGACTTTGCTATCTTAGAGCAAGCCGGCGTTCAAGAGTGTGATATCTTTATTGCTCTAACGGAACACGATGAAGTGAATATGATTTCAGCAGTACTTGCTAAAAAAATGGGCGCTAAAGAAACCATCGTTCGAGTGCGAAATCCTGAATACTCCAATGCCTATTTCAAAGAGAAAAATATTCTTGGATTCTCACTTATCGTTAACCCAGAACTCCTAGCCGCCCGTGCTATCTCAAATATCATTGATTTCCCGAATGCACTCTCAGTTGAGCGGTTCTCAGGGGGACGGGTCAACCTGATGGAGTTTGTTGTCAAAGATTCCAGTGGTCTCTGTCAAATGCCAATCTCAGATTTTCGTAAAAAATTTGGCAATATCATTGTCTGCGCTATGGAACGAGACCATCAACTTATGATTCCGAGCGGTGATATCACCATTCAGGACAGAGATAGGATTTTTGTTACTGGGAATCGTGTGGATATGATGCTCTTCCATAACTATTTCAAATCACGTGCAGTGAAAAGCTTGCTCATCGTTGGTGCTGGAAAAATTGCTTATTACCTACTTGGCATTTTAAAAGATAGCCGTATTGACACTAAAGTTATCGAGATTAATCCTGAGAGAGCTCGTCTCTTCAGTGAAAAATTTCCAAATCTCTATATCGTACAGGGAGATGGAACTGCCAAAGATATCTTGCTTGAGGAAAGTGCTCCCAACTATGATGCAGTTGCAACTTTGACTGGGGTTGATGAGGAAAACATCATTACCTCTATGTTCTTAGACCGTGTTGGTGTCCATAAGAATATCACCAAGGTGAATCGAACTAGCCTTTTAGAGATTATCCATGCACCTGATTTTTCAAGTATCATCACACCCAAAAGCATTGCAGTGGATACCATTATGCACTTTATCCGTGGTCGAGTAAACGCCCAATACTCAGACCTTCAAGCCATGCACCATCTAGCAAACGGTCAAATTGAAACTCTTCAATTCCAAATCAAGGAAGCTAATAAAATGACTGCCAAACCTCTTTCACAGTTGAAATTGAAAAAAGGGGTTCTCATCGCAGCCATTATCCGAAAAGGAAAAACAATCTTCCCTACTGGAGAGGATAGACTTGAGGTAGGAGATCAGTTACTCGTGACGACTTTACTACCAAATATCACCAAGATTTATGATCTGATTGAGAGGTAAAAGATGAATAAAAGTATGATTCGTTACCTCCTCTCAAAACTTCTCTTGATTGAGGCGGTTCTCCTCCTAGTACCCGTTAGCGTAGCAACCTATTATCAAGAATCTAGCCAAGTATTTACAGCTCTCTTTACAACAATTGGAATTTTAATACTTCTTGGTAGCTTGGGAATTTTACGGAAACCCAAAAATCAGCGAATTTATACTAAGGAGGGAGTCTTAATCGTCGCCCTCTGTTGGATTCTATGGTCTTTCTTTGGAGCACTTCCCTTTGTCTTTTCAGGACAAATCCCAAGCGTCATCGATGCCTTCTTTGAAATCAGTTCTGGTTTTACAACTACAGGAGCGACCATTCTGACAGATGTCTCAGTTCTCAGCCGTTCCCTCCTCTTCTGGCGAAGTTTTACTCACTTGATTGGAGGGATGGGGGTACTCGTCTTCGCGCTTGCCATTATGGACAATGCCAAGAATAGTCACTTAGAGGTGATGAAGGCTGAGGTCCCTGGGCCTGTCTTCGGTAAGGTTGTATCCAAACTGAAAAATACCGCCCAGATTCTCTATCTGCTTTATTTAGGGCTCTTCTCACTTTTTGTAGTCATCTACTATCTAGCTGGTATGCCCCTATTTGATAGCTTTGTCATCGCTATGGGAACGGCAGGAACCGGAGGCTTCACCGTCTATAACGACGGAATTGCCCACTACGGCAGCTCACTCATCACCTATCTCGTCAGTATCGGGGTTCTGGTTTTTGGGGTTAACTTCAATCTCTACTATTACCTTATGCTCCGTCGGGTTAAGGCTTTCTTTGGAGATGAAGAACTTCGCACGTATGTAATCATTGTCCTAGTTTCTACCGGCTTGATTACGCTCAATACGCTCCATCTCTACCAAGGTGTCTCTAAGAGCTTTGAAATGGCCCTCTTTCAGGTTTCCAATATCATCACAACAACTGGTTTTGGTTATGGAGATATCACCAACTGGCCCCTCTTCTCCCAATTTATCCTCCTCTTCCTCATGGGAATCGGTGGATCTGCTGGATCAACCGCAGGTGGACTCAAAGTTATCAGAGGGCTCATCCTTTCAAAAATTGCAAAAAATCAGATCTTGTCCATCTTATCTCCTCATCGCGTATTGACTCTACATGTCAATAAAACTGTGATTGATAAGGATACCCAGCACAAGGTCCTAAAATATTTTGTCATTTATGTGATGATTTTACTGTCACTTATCTTCATTGTCAGTCTAGATAACAATGATTTTCTAGTTGTTACCAGTGCTGTCTTCAGTTGTTTCAATAACATCGGACCTATTCTAGGTACAACTTCTAGTTTTGCTATCTTTAGTCCCATCTCTAAAATACTTCTCTCATTTGCAATGATTGCAGGTCGCTTAGAGATTTATCCCATTTTGCTTCTCTTTATGAAACGTACCTGGTCCAAACGCTAATTATAATACAACTCCCCCTTTACTAGCTAGTAAAGGGGGAGTTTTTCTATTAAAAATGAGAAGACCTTTCGGTCCTCTCCTAATCTGTTTATTTTTTAAGTGCTTCTTTGTAGCGAGCAACTTCCGCTTGATTAGCCCAAACATAGTGACCTGGACGAATTTCCACCATAGATGGTTTGTCTGTCTCATAGTCATGTTGGCTAGGGTCATAGACTTTCAAGACCTTCTTACGTTCCAAGATTGGATCTGGAATCGGTACAGCAGATAGAAGCGCTTGAGTGTACGGATGAACCGGATTGTTAAACAACTCCTCTGTCTCCGCTACTTCAACGATAACACCCTTATAGATAACTGCGATACGATCTGAGATAAAGCGAACAACTGACAAGTCATGCGCGATAAAGAGATAGGTCAAGCCCAATTCTTTTTGAAACTTCTTGAGCAAGTTCAAGACTTGCGCACGAACAGACACGTCCAAGGCTGAAATTGGCTCATCCGCAATAACGAAATCAGGTTCCATCACAAGAGCACGGGCAATCCCAATACGTTGACGTTGACCACCAGAAAACTCGTGTGGGTAACGGGTCAAGTGCTCTTTCAAAAGACCAACTTCATGAATCATCTTTTGAACTTTTTCTTTTCGCTCTTCTTCATCTTTGAACAAGTGGTAGTTGTAAAGACCTTCAGAGATGATATAGTCAACTGTCGCACGTTCATTTAAGCTGGCTGCAGGGTCTTGGAAAATCATCTGGATACGGCGGATCAACTCTGAAGATTCCTTATGAGATTTTTTCCCATTGATCTTATGACCGTCAAAGATGATTTCACCTTTACTAGTATTATTCAAACCAATAATGGCACGACCAATCGTCGTTTTCCCACTACCAGATTCACCAACGAGAGAGAAAGTTTCTCCCTTGTTGATAAAGAAGTTAGCGTTTTTAACGGCAACAAACTTCTTACTTCCTTCACCGAAGGAAATTTCTAAATCTTTAATTTCTACTAATTTTTCAGACATTTCCTTCCTCCTAGTCTTCTAGATGAGCAAAGCCCATTTTATCACGAATTTTATCATGTAAATCTGCGATGATTTCTGGTTTTTCAACCTTAGGAGCATTCTCATGAAGCAACCAAGTCTTAGCCCAGTGAGTATCAGTGACTGAAAACTGAGGTGCTTTCTGTTCAAAGTCAATTTGCATCGCATAATCTGAACGAAGGGCAAAGGCATCACCTTTCAACTCCGTATAAAGAGACGGCGGTGTTCCTGGGATAGAGTACAATTCCCCTTTATCATCAGCGAGCTGTGGCAAGCTAGACAAGAGACTCCAAGTATATGGATGACGTGGGTCGTAGAAGACTTCCTCAACAGTACCATATTCTACAATTTCACCAGCATACATAACCGCTACCTTGTCCGCAATACTTGCTACCACACCAAGGTCATGGGTGATAAAGATAATGGTGAAGTGGTACTCATTTTGCAAAGTTTTAAGCAAATCAATGATTTGCGCTTGAATGGTTACGTCAAGGGCCGTTGTTGGCTCATCACAGATCAAGATATCTGGACGACACGCAAGGGCAATGGCAATAACGATACGTTGGCGCATCCCTCCAGAATATTGGAAAGGATACTCGTCAAAACGTTTTTCAGCGTCTGGAATTCCGACCTTGTTCATATAGTCGATTGCCATTTCTTTGGCTTCCTTAGCTGTTTTCCCTTGGTGTTTAACGATAACTTCTGTGATTTGGCTACCGATTGTATTGATTGGGTCCAAACTTGTCATTGGGTCTTGGAAGATGGTCGCAATTTTAGCACCACGGATTTTCTCCCATTCTTTGTTCGAAGTCAAGGCTGTCAAGTCTTGTCCACGATAGTCGATGCTTCCTTGGGCAATGCGTCCATTATCTTCTAACATCCCTGTAAAGGTTTTTGTTAATACAGATTTACCAGAACCAGACTCACCTACCAAGGCAAGAACTTCTCCTTCAATCAGTTCTAGAGAAACGCCTCTGATAGCTGTTAGAACTTTGTCACGAACGTCAAATTCCACGACGATATCGCGAGCAGTCAAAATTACATTACTTTCTTTTGTCATGTCTACTCCTATCTATGTGTACGTGGATCACTAGCATCCGCTAAGTTCTGACCAACAACGAATAGAGATAGGGATACCAAAATCAAGGTTGTCAATGGAATCCAGAACAAGTACGCGTTGGTCGTAACGTTTTGTGAGTAATCTGAGATCAAACGTCCCAAACTTGGCACTGTTACAGGCAATCCCAATCCAAAGAAAGAAAGGAATGCCTCATAAGAGATAAAGCTTGGCAACATCAAGGTCATCGTAGAAACAATAACAGATACCAATTGTGGCATGATATTTTTAACGATGATTTTAAAGGTTGGTGTTCCAAGTGTTTGAGAAGCAAGGTTGTATTCCAAGTCACGGTAACGCATGATTTGAATACGAATTGAATAAGCAATACCGATCCAAGTCGTCACACTCATAGCGAAGATCAAATTCCAGAAACCAGCACCAATTGAGTAAGTCAAGACGATAACAATCAAGAGAGATGGAATGTTTGAAATAATGTTATAAACTTCCATCATGACGCGGTCAACAGATTTGGAAATCCCCCAAATTCCACCAACAATAACCCCAATTACAAGGTTAATAAAAGTGGCAATTACAGAGATAAGAATTGAATTACGCGCACCAAACCAAACCCCGTCAAACAAGGATTTACCATTACTATCTGTACCAAACCAATGTTCAGCATTGGGCTTGATAAAACGAGCACTAAAGTCATTGACCTTACTTACATCGTTGAAGTCAAAATCTGAGAACATTGGGTAAATAAAGCTCATCAAGATAATGGCAACCAAAATTCCTAGCATAATGACTGTTGATTTTTTCTTTAAAAACTGTCTAAATACAGAGCCCCAGTAAGAGTAGGCAGGAGCATCAATCGTTTCAGAGGCAAAATCATCACGTTTTACGAACTGAAATTTTTCTTTATCAATTGTTGACATTATTTGCCTCCTTTCTCTGTCAATTTAATACGTGGGTCAAGCATAGTCATCCAGATATCTCCTACAAAGAGTGAGAAGATAGAAATACATGTAAAGATGAAGACGAGACCAACTACCATTGAGTTATTTGATGCCTTAACAGAGTCAATCAACATTTTACCCATACCTGGGAAGGCGAAGACTGTTTCTGTCAATGTTGCACCACCAATAACCCCGATTACGGCACCTGGAATACCTGAAACCAAAGGAACCATGGCATTTTTAAAGACGTGTTTATTTGAGATTTCTTTTTCAGATAAACCTTTTGCACGAGCAAAACGGACAAAGTCCTGAGATTGCAAGTCAATCATGTAACGACGAATCCAGATTGCTGTACTTGGTGCTCCCAGCAAACCTAGAATGACTGCTGGCAAGACATAGGAACGCCAATCTCCAGCACCTAGGATAGGGAATGAGTCTGGAAGACCAATAGATGAGCCAATCAAACGCACGATATAAACCAAGGCAATCGTTGGAAGGGCAAGCAAGAAGGTTAGAACACCTGTTGAGAAGCTATCAATCCAAGTATTCTTGTGGCGAGCCATAGCAGATCCAAGAGGAATCGCAATAGCATAAGAAATAATCAAACCAATCAAACCAGCAACAGCTGAACTTGCAATCATAGATGGATATTGGTAGTTACTTTCTGTAGCTGTATATGGATCGTCTTTACCATAGTTAGCTATTTCACGCGCATCTGCTTGACTTGGAGATTTGTAGGTACGAGAGTAAATATCTACAGACGAAGTCTTTTTACCAGTAGGGAATTGAACTTCTGATGTCTTAGTTTGTCCTTGACCTTGTGTGATAACTTGAAGCACTGGCGTGTTCGCATAAGTTGGGTAAGAGTCACCCAAGTTAATGTTCACAAAGTTTTGGTGTACAAACGGGAATTGATTGTTGAAATACAAAAGGTATTTATGTTTGGTACCTGAACCAACCAATGACCAACCGATAGCAGGGTCATTTTCAAAACGAAGATAACGTTCCAAGTTTGGATTTTCAGGGTCTTGAATCTTGTTTGTATGATCAATATCAAGTAAGTTTGCATAGAATTTGAAAACACGTTCAAAAATTGGAATTTCACGCGTAGCATAGAACTGACCACTCTCTGAAAAGACACCTAACGTCCAACCATTACCGAGTTGGTTGATGTATTTTTCGTAGATTGCCTTATTGGTGTCATTGGCATCTACTGTTACAGATGAGTCCATTGTGCTAGCTTTTTCTTGCAACTCCTTGGTATCGTAATACTCAATATAGCCCATACGTTCATAAACGGTATTCTCATAATTATCCCGCTTATCTGGAGTCGTTGCAATCTTGTTGTAGTTGGTATCCTGCTTGAAAATCAGTTTTCGAGGAACCATCGTATAGATAATCGTGTAGGTCAAGGTTGTCACCAAGAAAATAGACAACAATGAGCGCAAGACACGCATAAAAATATATTTTTTCATATCGTTTCCTTTTAAAATCCCAAAAGAACCTTCTCCTCATGGAGAGAAAGTTCTCTTGAGAGTTATTTATTTAACGTGATTCGTCAATTCTTTTTGAACTTTTTCGTTTGATTCTTTTTTCTCTTTGAGCCATTTCTCACGAGCTTGTTCGTAATCAGCTTTCGTTACAACCTTGTCTTGCAACTGAATATACTTGAAGTATACATCTGAGCTCTTATCTCCAGACTGGCTGTATGATGCAGAGAATGGTACAACACGAGAAATGAATGGTGCAGCACCACTTGATGACATAGCTGGCAAGAAGAGTGAGCTATCTGTCAACCAAGCTTGAGCAGCCGCGTATTTTTCATAACGAACATTCAAATCGCTTGTTTCTTTAGCAGCTTCATCAACTAGCTTATCGTATTCTTTCAAACCAACTTGAGCAGTCGCAGCGTTATCTGCACCTTCGTAACCCATATATGTTTTTGTTTGTTCAGCATTCGTTGTTTTTAAGATATCAAGGTAAGTTGATGGATCTTCGTAGTCTGGGTTCCACCCAACTGCTCCTGAGAGATCCCAATCTTCTGCCGCAGCGCTTGCAGCATAGTAAGTGATATTGTTCAACTCATCTTTAGAAACTTGTTGGATATCAATGATTACATTGCCTTCGCCAAGTACTGTTTCAACTGATTGTTTGAAAGATTGGATACGTGCGATATAGTTTTTAGATGTTTGGTCTACTGGAATATCCAAGTGGATAGGGAATTTCACACCTTCTGCTTCCAATGCAGTTTTAGCTTTGGTAAATTCGGCTTTGGCTTTATCGGCGTTGAAGAGTCCATCTTGACCATCCGCAAAGTTTACATTCTTCCACTCATCACCATAAGTAGCCATCTTTTCAGTTACCAAGTCACCGAAAGTTTTTTCACCTGCAGAGACAAAACCTGGTTTCACAAAGAGGTTACGAACTGCAAGAGGAGCACCTTCTTTACCATTGATTTGTGCTGAGTAAGAAGTACGGTCAAAGGCAAAGTTCAAAGCCTGACGGAAATCCTTGTTAAGAAGAGCTTTCTTAGTAGAAGTCTTCTCTTCATCAGTTGTCTTAGAAGTGTATTTGTAACCTTGACGGTCAATATTCACACCCAAACCAGCAATCCCTGGTCCTGATGGAGTGTAGAAGATGTTATCCTTATAGCTTTCTGCTACCTTAGAATAGTTTGAACTTGTTGGGAAAAGGCGAGCATAGCTGTATGCTCCACTTGTAAAGTTACGTTCAATGGACTCTTGGTCTGACCCATCATAGAAAGCAAGGGTAACTTTATCAAGGTGAACATTATCCTTATCCCAGTACTGCTCATTCTTAGCAAATTCGATAGAAGATTTAGTAGTCAAACCTTTTAGCAAGAACGGACCATTATAAAGCAAGGACGTAGGATCTGTTGCTTTGGCAAAATCTGATCCTTTTGATTTTTCAAAATCTTCGTTCAATGGCCAGAAGATTGAATAAGCCATCTTAGAGTTCCAATATGGTTCTGGTTGGTTCAAGGTATACTCAAGAGTATAATCATCAACTGCCTTCACACCTACCGTAGAAAAGTCTTTTGAATTTCCAGACAAATAATCAGACAATCCTTTAACAGAAATTTCTGCTAGATATAGAGCTTCGGATTTCTTATCTGCTGCGTGTTTCAAACCATTTACGAAATCTTTAGCTGTTACTTCAGCGTACTCTTCTCCATCAGATGTCATCCATTTAACACCTTTACGGATTTTGTAAGTATAAGTCAAACCATCTTTTGAGACTGACCAGTCTTCTGCAACTGCGGGAGTCAAATTCCCATATTTGTCATTTGTGAAGAGACCATCAATACCGTTTGAAGTGGCAATCTTAGTACTTTGTTTACCTGAAATGAGGTAATCCAACGTTTCTGGGTCAGCTGAATAGATATAACCATAATTTTTTGGCGCCGTTGAATCAGATGATTTAGAACTGCAGGCAGCTAGTACGCCAGTCGCTAATAAGGCAACCCCTGCTACAACCAATACTCTGCTTTTTTTCATGTATATAACTCCTCTTGAAAAATTTAGGCTTATTGGAAATTATAACATATATCTTCTAAAAAGTAAACGAATTTTCAGAATATTTAGGCGTATATCTACAAAAAACTTCTCTTTGTCAGAATTTCCTCATTCTTTATTTGTATTTATAGGAAAAGAAAATTAATTTGTCTAGCTCTGTAAGCTTCATTTTTACAAGTTGCTTTTCCCTTTTTTCTTCACATGACATGATCTATCTTCTTAAATTGGATTTTAGAATAAGAAACTATTGACGGGAAATGATTTTCAAGGTATAATAATAAACGTTGAGGCGGTATAGCCAAGTGGTAAGGCACGGCTCTGCAAAAGCTTGATCGTCGGTTCAAATCCGTCTACCGCCTTTCAGTACCTGAATTAACAGGAATTATCCGAATAAAAAAGCCCGTAAAATCGGGCTTTTTTGTTATTCCAAATAGATAGGGATAACTGTATCTACCATATAGATTTACAAAAAGCAGCGACTCAAGTCACTGCTTTATTCTGTTTCTTCTTCAGTCTCTA
The DNA here is from genome assembly GCF_000526095.1 of Streptococcus sp. CM6. Taxonomy (NCBI): domain Bacteria; kingdom Bacillati; phylum Bacillota; class Bacilli; order Lactobacillales; family Streptococcaceae; genus Streptococcus; species Streptococcus sp. CM6. The sequence continues at coordinate 21,850 of NZ_JATS01000004.1, forward strand.
TTTCAGTGATTTGGACTTTTACCTTGGTAACACGTCCGTTTTTCACCTTGTCATTGGTTAGGATGATTTGTTTGTTTTGGCTGACCAATTCATAACTGAGTTTTTCAGTCGTTGGAATCATTCCCACACCCGTCAAATAATAACCGGCGATGGTATCAACATCATCACTTTCCAGTTCCACATCAAAGTAGTCATTAAAATCATTAAGATTCATGGTACCTTGAACGATATAGGTATCTTCTCCTATTTGATGGACTTCAATTTCAGCCTTGTCAGTCTCATCATCAATCTCACCAACAATTTCTTCTAAGAGGTCCTCCAGAGTTACCAAACCAGCCATTCCACCATATTCATCTAGTAAGATGGCCATTTGATTTTGGGTATTTCGAAGTTCTTTAAGAAGATCGTCCACAAAGATAGTCTCAGGAACAAACAGTGGCGTTTGGAGAATTCGTTTCCAGACAATATTGTCAAAGCCATCCACAAAAGCGGCATTCAACAAGCGCTTGGTGTGGATCAAACCAATAACATTATCCTTATCCCCATCATAAACAGGGATACGTGAGAAATTTTGCTTTAAAATACTCTCGATAATCGTTTGACTGTCATCCTGAATATCCACCATAAAGGCATCTGTTCGAGGCACCATTACCTCACGAGCCATTAGTTCATCTAAAGAAAAGACTCCCTGTAGCATTTCAATCTCATCTGCATCCAGCGTTTCTTCACTATTGGTAAGCATATACTCAATTTCATCACGTGTCATCTTTTCATCAGCATCATCAAAGGTCATTGGCGTCACACGGCTCAATAGATTCGTTGAGGCTGACAAAAGCCAAACAAAGGGACTGACAATTTTCCCCAAACCAATAATGACTGGTGCTGTTCGGATAGCCAAGGTATCTTTCAGATTTAGAGCAATTCTCTTGGGATAGAGTTCCCCAAAAACAATGGAAATATAGGTCAAAAACGCTAAAGATAGAAAACTTGCAATAGCGGAAGCTGTTTCACTGTTCCCTATCCAAGATGCAATTTCGCGTCCTAGAGTCTCCGCTAAACTGGCCCCAGACAAAATGGTAATTAACGTGATACCAACTTGAATCGTTGATAAAAAGTGGTTAGGATTTTCAAGTACCTTTAATAAACGGATGTAACGTTTGTCTCCCTCTTCTGCCTTTTGTTCTACTCGGGAACGGTTTAGTGACACCATTGCCATCTCAGTGGCTGAGAAAAAAGCATTTAACAAGGTCAAGATAAATAATAATACAAACTGTAGCAACAAATGCTGACTGCTCGGGTCTTCCATAGTCCTTCTCCTAAAATAGTATCTTGTGTTCCATTATATCATAAAATCGATCAGGATTCACATTATTTTTCATTTAAAGAACAACTCCCCTGCCTCTAGAAGACAAAGGAGCTGTTTTTATTATATCTATTGTTTCTAATCTGTCACTGTTACTTGACCCGTTTGGTAATCAAGCTGGATTCCCTTTTGAACATTGGGGATTAGGACATTGAATTCCAATTCGCCATCTGAAGACTTGGCTTCGATTTGTGAAGCCGATGGAACTAGGTCCTCATTTGTCGCATAGTGGAGCGTCACCCGATAACGGATCCTCTTGTTTTGGTCCAAGGCTTTTCTGACCAAACTCTCATAGTAGTTCTGACCTGTCGAATCTTCAGCCTGTGCTTGGTTTGCCCAAGCTGTCTGGACTGCAATGTTCTTGGGATTGCTAGTAGAGGCATCAAAACCATCCAGACCTCCTATCAAGGCATAGCCCAGCAGGTGTCCTCTATCAACTGCATGTGTATAGGCTCCCTTTAGATTCTTGACCTGATGCCATCCTGGTGGCGTCCAAGAGGTTGAGCCATTTCCAGTCTCTTCACGATTCTTATACTGCCGAGTCGCTTTGGATAAGATGGCATTGGCAACAGTTGGAACTGTTTCTTTTCCCACTGTCTTTGTTTTATTATCCGCATAGGGTTTGCTGGAAACCTTGGCATCTAGATTGGTTTTATTGCCATTGACAATGAAGGCCCCTGCTCCATTCCACTCAAGATCACCTTTTATTTGGTTTTTGATTGACTCGGTTAAGACACTTTCTGCCAACTCCTGACTAGGAGCTTCTGAAGCTTGTTTTTTCTGACTAACCTTTGTTCTAGGGGAGTTTGGCGCTGTCTGCATCTGCTTGATGTAGTAGCTTCCAGCAGCCAATAGTAAGAATAGAAGTAATCCTATCAGAGCTTGTCTTGTTTTTTTGTCCATTTTTCTCCTTATTTCTTTAGAAAAAGACTGGTCTCCCAGTCTAATTTCCTGTAAATTTGCTAATCAATTCCTGCCACTTTGCTGGAGACAAGATAGCCCATGGATCCTGTCCCTTTCCTAGGATGCCATAGCCTACCATCAAGCCGATTCCTAAAGCCAGAAAGCCTAGCAATAGTACGATAAAAATCAACAGTAAACGACGGAGTACATAGCGTAAGTTTTTATTCTTCTTCATCATTTGCCTCGATTCGCTGAATCTTCGCTCCTAGCTGAGCCAACTTCTCATGGAAGCGGTAGTAACCTCTATCAAGGTGGACTAATTTACCGACAACTGTTTCTCCTTGCGCCACCAAACCTGTCAAAATTAAAGCCGCACTAGCGCGAAGGTCCGTTGATAGAACTTCTGCCCCTTGCAAAGCCTGTCCCCCAACAATACGAGCTGTATCACGGATAATCTCTGAATGCAAGCCCATACGGCGCATTTCTTCCAAGTGTTGGAAGCGATTTTCAAACACCGTTTCCACCATGGTGGATTCCCCTTTTGCGACTGTCATCAGAGCTGTAAATTGTGCCTGCATATCTGTTGGAAATCCTGGGTGTGGTAAGGTTTTTACATGAACGGCCTTGAGATTTTCAAGTTGAGAACGAACACGGATACCTTCTGACTCCTCTGTCACTTCAACGCCCATTTCAAGTAGTTTTGAAATCAAGGGGCGATTATGTTCCCAAACTGCATCACGAACGAGGACATCGCCACCTGTCATAGCTGCAGCCACCATAAAGGTTCCAGCTTCAATACGGTCCTGTACTACAGTATGAGTCGTACCATGGAGGTCCTCGACACCAGTCACTGTGATTGTTTCAGTACCAGCTCCCTTGACCTTGGCTCCCATTTCATTAAGGAAGATAGCGAGATCAACAATTTCTGGCTCACGCGCAGCATTTTCAATCACTGTCACACCATCAGCTAGAGTTGCTGCCATCATCAAGTTTTGTGTTGCGCCGACACTAGGGAAGTCCATGTAGATATGAGCGCCATGCAAGTGGTCTGCCTTGGCTTCGATGTAGCCAGCTGTCTGAGTGATTTTAGCCCCCATAGCTTCCAAACCTTTGAGGTGGAGGTCGATGGGACGACTTCCAATAGTACAACCACCTGGCATGGATACCTTGGCATGACCTACACGAGCAAGGATTGGTCCCAAAACAACGATGGATGCACGCATCTTGCTGACATACTTGTATGGAGCTTCCTCCGTGATATCACCAGTCGCATCAACCTCGACAACATGAGCTTCCTCATCAAAGTCCACCTTGGCATTCAGACCACGAACTACTTGATTCATGGTGAACACATCTGACAAGATTGGGACATTTTGTAAGACTGTCTTACCCTTGCTTGCTAGAATAGTCGCTGCCAACAAGGGCAAGACTGCGTTCTTTGCCCCCTCGATGGTCACACTCCCAACCAGACGATTATCTCCGCCTTGAACCACAATTTTTTCCATAGTTGTTTCCTTTACTTTTGATTTTATAATAGTCCTCTAAGTGCTTCTTGCCACAGTTGGTACAAACTGATAAAGAATGAACTCAAGATATAGCCCATCACAATACTAAAGAAGCCGACCAACAAACGAACCTTTTTTGTGTTAGTAGCGTTCACTTTTAAAACCTTTTCCCATCTAACAAGATCCTTCAAAAGGTAAAAACTCAAATAAATAAAGAGTATATGACTACTTAGAGTGAATAATAATTGAACCATTTGACTATTATACCATCTTATCCGCTTGCGCGCTAGTTTTCAATTTTTCTACGAATTAGGGATTGTTTTTAAGGTAATCAATCGCATCCTGCAAGGTCTTAACGGGAACGATTTTCATCTCTGTTTTGATCGTTTTAGCAGCTTCTAGGGCTGTTTCATAGTTGCTTTTCGCATTGGGATCTGCTTTTTTTGCTTCCTCGGTGACTGGATTGTCAGGGGCAAAAAAGATGTTGGCTCCCTGACGAGAGGCTGCAACTACTTTTTTGTCAATTCCACCGATGTCGCCAACATTTCCATCGCGATCAATGGTTCCCGTTCCCGCAACGACGCGACCATTACGAAGTCCTGGATCTGCTATCTGGGTGTAAATAGCTAGACTAAACATGAGGCCTGCACTTGGCCCGCCGATACCAGCTGTTGAAAAGCGAATGGGAATGTCACTGGTCACTTCCGTACGGTCAATCAAACCAATCCCAATCCCGTTTTTCCCGTTTTCGAGAGTGATAATTTTACCTTCAGCAGACTTGACTTTTCCGTCTTCTTCATAGGTTACCTTGACCGTGTCCCCTAATTGTTGAGAGTTGACATAGTCGACCAAGTCTTTTGAACTGTCAAATGTTTTGTCATTAACAGCCGTCACGGTATCTGCAATGTTCAAAATGCCCTTAAAAGTTGAATTGTCCGTCACGGTCAAGACATAGACTCCCAGATACTTGAGTTCGATATCCTTGCCAGCCGTCTTCAATCCTTGATACTTGGCCATGTTTTGAGAAGTTTGCATGTAGAACTGATTGATTCGCATAAACTCTGCATCCGTAGAGCCACCCGTAGTCTCCTTGGCACTTCTAATATCCGTGAAAGGTGTTAACCAAGCATAAACAAGATGCGACAGGGTTGCGTGTCGAATCCCAACTGTCACAAACTGGTAAGCTCCTGCTTCCGTATCCTCTGTTTCATTGACTTTTAAAACTTGACGAATATCTTCCGCTCCACCTGGAACTTCTATGTAGTAGGGTAAAGGTACTACAAAAGCTAAAAAAGTCACTACTAGTGCTAGGATGACATATAAGGGCCATCTAGTTTTTTTCTTCATGTTCTAATTCCTCCACAACACTGTTTGGGACATATTGCTGAATCTCCTGACCAAACTTCAGAAGTTCTCTCACGGCTGAAGAGCTAATATAAAGATGCTCTGGGCGACTATATAGGTAAATGGTTTCGATTTCTGGAACCAGTTGATGATTATAGTAGTCAAAGCTAGACTCGTATTGCAAGTCTGTGGCATTCCGCAAGCCACGAACAAGGGTCTTAGCACCCAGTCTTCTTGCAACATCGACGACTAGCTGGTCATGAGAAGCTAGGACCTCTACATTATCTAAATGCGCCACAGCTTTTTCGACTGCCCGTTTGCGATTTTCAACAGGGAGAAAGCCTTGTTTGTGGGGATTGTAGAACACCCCGACATAAAGCTTATCAAAGAGTTTGCTGGCACGTTCAATGATATCCAGATGTCCATTTGTCATTGGATCAAATGAACCGGTAAATAATCCAATTTTATCTGACATAGACAGTCACCTTACTAATCCCATATATTTTTTCCTTCCATATGCCGAGGCAGGCAATTTCTTCTGGAAGTTCTACAGACTTATCGGTTTCGCAGACAACCATGATTTCTTCGGAAAATAGGTTTCTTTCTGCCATTTTTTCGATATCTGCAACGATTTGTTCCTTGGCATAGGGAGGGTCTAAAAAGACCAGGTCAAAGGGACCTGTCACCTGCTCCAAGGCCCGTTCAGCCTCCATCTTTAAGAGCTGAAATTTGGAAACTTCCTTGGTCATTTGGATATTTGCAGCGACGATAGCTTGTGCCCTTCTATCCCGTTCCACTAAGACAGCATGGGACATTCCTCTTGACACAGCTTCAATAGACAGACCACCACTGCCAGCATAGAGATCCAAGACACGACCGCCCTCAAAATAGGGACCTATCATGTTAAAGATAGCTCCACGCACCTTATCCGATGTCGGCCTCGTCGTCTTTCCTTCTAGCGTCTTGAGAGGACGCCCTCCGTAGATTCCTGATACGATTTTCATACCGTTTATTATACCAAATTATAGGCAAAAAGAGAAAGAAAACCGAACCTTGCGGTTCGATTCTCTACAAAATATTTTCGTACGTATCGCGAACTTCTTGAGGCCAAACACTGGTCTGAACCTCTCCGATGTGTTTCTTACGAAGAAGGAACATAGCCATCCGAGACTGTCCGATACCTCCACCAATTGTCAACGGGAAAAGACCGTTAAGCAGGGCTTTATGCCATTCCAGCTCGAGACGATCTTCGTCTCCTGTAAGAGCCACTTGGCGACGAAGGGTATCCTCATCTACCCGAATCCCCATAGAGGAAAGTTCAAAGGCACAACCAAGAGATTCGTTCCAAACTAGAATATCGCCATTCAACCCTTTGTAGCCATTTTCAGACTCTGTTGTCCAGTCATCGTAGTCAGGTGCACGGCCATCATGAGGCTTGCCATCGGGCAACTCGCCACCAATACCAATCAAGAAGACTGCACCGAACTCTTTACAGATCGCATTTTCACGCTCTTTCGGTGTTAGGTCTGGATAGCGTTCCACCAACTCTTCTGTATGGATAAAGGTGATTTGTTTTGGCAAGATGGATTCGATATCATAGCGCGCTTCTACGGCTAGCTCTGTCAGACGAATAGCCTTGTAAATCTTCTCAACGGTTTCTTTGAGATAAGCAATATTACGTTGACCGTTTGGAATCACTTTTTCCCAGTCCCACTGGTCTACATATACAGAGTGAGTCGCATCAAGCGAATCTTCGTCTGGACGAAGGGCCTTCATGTGGACGAAAAGACCTTCACCCTCACCAAAACCAAAACGAGCCAAGGTGTGGCGTTTCCATTTGGCTAGTGAGTGGACGACTTCATAAGTTTCATCTGGAATCTGCAAGACCTTTACGGATACTGGATGTTCGACACCGGACAGGTTATCCTGCATCCCATCACCAACCTTGCTCAAGATGGGACCTTGAACTTCAACAACTTCTAACTTATCTTTCAAATACTGGGTAAAGGTGTTTTTGACAAAGGAAATCTCTTCTTGCTGATGAATAAAACTTTTCTTCATAAACGGCTCCTCAAAAATTAGTTAAAAGCATTATACACCTATTTCCAAGAAAAGAAAAGAGTAAACGAGAAAAAGTCAGTGCTCTTTCGAACACTGACTCTGTCATTCATTAATCGTTTCGACCAAAGATTCGTAAGATGCTAAGGAAGAGGTTGATAAAGTCTAGGTAGATGCTGAGTGCCATTGAGATGACCCAACCTGTCGCTACTTGTCCTCGTGATTGCTCATAAACATAGCGAATCTTTTGGTTGTCCCAAGCAATCAAACCTGAGAAAACCAAGACCATAGCAATACTAATCATGTAGTCAAAGAAGCTATTGGCTAAAAATAGATTCACAACCATGGCAATGATGAGGCCGACAAGTGTTGCCATCAAAGCTCGTCCCATTCCACCCAAATCTTTCTTGGTGAAAATTCCGATTACCGCCATGATAAAGAAGAGAAGGGCACTAGATACAAAGGCTGATAAGACGGTCCCAGGTGTATAGAAGGCTACGACAAAACTAAGCGTAAATCCATTTAAAACAGAATAAACTAAAAATACTGGGAGAGCTGCTGGGCTGTTCTTCGCAGCCATGCTACTTGCAACAAAGACTAGAGCAAGTTCTGCAAAAGTTGCAACCATCAACCAGAGACGGCCATGCATTAAAAAGTAGACCAATTGGGACTGAAAGACTGTCAACATCAAAGCTGACACGAGAGCTGATAGGCCAATCCCAAGTCCCACAAAGGCATAAACCTTAGCGTAAAATTGATTGAGACCTGAACGTTCTTGAATAATCGTTTGATTCATTCTGATTCTCCTTTTCTCTATAAATATGTCTTGATTATAACAAAGATTTTATAAATCAGCTAAAATAAAACATCAATATACCTGCGGCAACTGCCACGTTGAGACTTTCTGCTCGACCTTTCATGCCAATATGAACCAGCTGTTCAGCACTCTCAACCATGACAGAACTAATCCCCTGTCCTTCATTTCCCATAACTAAAGCAAAGTTTTCTAGGGGAGAAAGATCACGATAATCCTTGGAATCTCTCGATAAAGTCGTTGCCAGAATGGGCAAGTTACTCTTCTTTGCCCCTTCTACAAAAGCGGCAACTGGCATACGATAGATGGGCAAGTGAAAATGACTTCCTTGCATGGAACGCAGGGTCTTGAGACTGTAGATATCTGCTGACTTATCTGAAACAATAACCCCTGTAAAACCTGCAGCATCCGCAGTTCGAATCATGGTGCCAACATTACCAGGATCTTGGACTTCCTCTAAAAATAGAAACTTACCCTGACGAAAATCAGGCAGTCCTATTTCCTCTTTTTGAATCACTGCAACAATCCCTTGAGGAGTTTGCGTATCTGCCAAATCCAGCAAAATCTCCTCTGAAACCCAGATAGTTTGAGGAAAAGCGACTAGCTGATCTCGGTAACTTTCTAAGGCAAAAATCTTCTCAATCGTTACTCCTGCTTGAACAGCTTCTTCAAACAAGTGCCAGCCCTCAATCAAATAGGCAGACTTTCGATATTTTTTTTGATGCAATTTCTTGGCATTTTTTACCACAGAATTGGCTTTTGAGGTTATAATAGTCATAGAAATATTATAACACAATCAAAGGGGTTTGGTATGCAAAAGGTTAGAATGATTGCCCAAGGTAGGGTGCAGGGTGTTGGTTTTCGCTGGGGTGTTTATACTTTAGCGCTTGAAATCGGTGGCATCACCGGTCGTGTCTGGAATAACGACGATGGCACAGTGGAAATTCTTGCTCAGGCAGACTCCTCTGCCACTATGGCAAAATTTATCCAAGAAATCCGAAAAGGTCCGACACCTTTTTCAAAAGTCACCTATCTAGATGTACAAATGAGCAACTTTTCATCCTATCCAGACTTCAAAGTCGCAAATTAGGTCTCCAGAACTATTGTATATTTTACAAAAAAACAGTAGAATAGAAAGGTATAATTTTTAAAGAAGGAATGAAAACATTGAAATCTATTAAACGTTTTGCCCTCTCTGCTATGGGAGTGGCTATGCTACTCGTCTTGACAGGCTGTGTCCAAGTAGACAAAGCAACAGGACAACCTACTGGTTTTATCTGGAACACTATCGGATCGCCTATGGCAGAGGCTATCAAGTACTTCGCTACTGATAAAGGTCTAGGCTTTGGTGTGGCTATCATTATCGTAACCATTATCGTGCGCTTGATTATCTTGCCACTTGGTATCTACCAATCATGGAAGGCAACGCTTCACTCTGAAAAGATGAATGCCCTCAAACATGTCCTTGAACCACATCAAACACGCCTTAAAGAGGCAACAACTCAGGAAGAAAAACTAGAAGCACAACAGGCTCTCTTTGCTGCACAAAAAGAAAACGGCATCAGCATGTTCGGTGGTGTAGGATGCTTCCCTATCCTCATTCAAATGCCTTTCTTCTCTGCTATCTACTTTGCAGCCCAATATACTGATGGAGTATCTAGCTCTACCTTCTTGGGTATCAATCTCGGTTCCCCAAGTATGATCCTTGTCGCCTTCGCTGGTATCCTCTACTATCTCCAATCACTCCTTTCACTTCACGGAGTAGAAGACGAGATGCAAAGAGATCAACTCAAGAAAATGATTTACATGAGCCCACTCATGATTGTCGTCTTCTCCCTCTTTGCCCCAGCCAGTGTGACACTTTACTGGGTTGTCGGTGGTTTCATGATGATTCTCCAACAGTTCATCGTTAACTATGTTGTTCGTCCAAAACTTCGTCAAAAAGTACGTGAAGAATTTGCCAAAAACCCACCAAAAGCAAGTTCATTTTCAACTGGAGGCGGGCGCAAAGATGTCACTCCTGACCAAGCAACTGCTATCATAACCAATAAGAAACATAAAAAACGCAATTCTGGAAAACAACGTTCTAGAAAATAAGAAAAAGGCTTAGCTGAGAGGCTAAGTCTTTTTGTATCACAAAAGCCCGATGTCTCCATCAGGCTTCTTTTTATCCATGAACACGTTTCATGTAATCTTGGTAACTTTCTGTGTCCATGAGTTTTTTGGCATTCTTGACACGGTCTGCTGTTGGTGGTTTTACCCCTTCAAGTGAGTATGGAATTCCAAGTTCACGCCACTTGAATTCTCCCATAGTGTGATAAGGTAGGATTTCAAACTTGTCAACGTTTTTGAGGGTTTTGACAAATTTCCCAAGTTCAATCAAGTCCTCATCTCTGTCTGTCAAGCCTGGAACCAGCACATGGCGAATCCAAACAGGTTTCCCAATATCTGATAGATATTTTGCACAAGCCAAGATGTTTTTATTGGTTTGACTGGTAACGATCCTGTGTTGTTCATCGTTGATTTCCTTGATATCCAAGAGAACCAAATCTGTCACTGCCATGAGTTTATTAAACTTTTCGAGATAACGTGGTTTATTACGGAACGGAAGGGCACAAGTATCCAAGGTACAGTGGATTCCTTTTTCCTTGGCCTTGGTAAAAAGGGCAATCAAGAAATCAATCTGTAAGAGGGCTTCTCCTCCACTGACAGTGATTCCTCCCTTGTCTCCCCAGAAACCACGGTAGCGAAGGGCTTCTGACAAAACATCGTCTACTGTCCGTCTTCGTGATTTATTGGTCTCCATAGCCCATGTATCGGGGTTATGGCAGTACTGGCAACGCATCTGACAGCCCTGTAAAAAGACAATAAACCGAATCCCAGGGCCATCTACCGCCCCAAAACTCTCTGTCGAATGCACCATTCCTGTCACTTGTCCATAGTCAATTGTTTCTTCAGACATATCGTCACCTTCCTTGAAACCGTTTTATAGTTTTATTATATCACGAGTAAGGTGAAAAACAAGGTTTTTTTGTCTATTTTTTAGAAAGCAATCTGTTTTTCACTTTCATTTTCAATTTCTTTTACTGATCCGATTCAAAATCAAAACCATACAAGGTTGCGAAATAGTCCTCAGGGCGCTCTGCACGGCGGATTTGGCGAGCTTTTCCTTCTTCGGTATAAAGGATTTCTGCCGAGCGTAATTTTGCATTGTACTGGTAACCCATGGAGAATCCATGTGCACCTGTATCATGAATCACTAGCAAATCACCGATTTCTGTATGAGGTAGCTCGCGATTCACTGCAAATTTATCATTGTTTTCACAGAGTGAACCAACCACATCTACCACCTCAATAGGTCCATCTGGATGGGTCAGATTGGTGATATGGTGGTAGGCTCCATACATGGCTGGGCGCATGAGGTTGACTGCTGATGCATCCACACCCAGATAGGTACGATAGGTTTTTTTCTTATGAGTGACTCTTGTGACGAGAGCTCCGTGAGGGGCTAACATAAAGCGGCCTAATTCTGTGAAAATCTTAACCTGACCAAGTCCTGCAGGTGTAAGAACTTCCTCATAAACCTTACGCACCCCTTCACCAATCACAGCGATATCATTTGGCTCCTGCTCAGGACGATAGTTGACACCAATACCGCCGGAAAGATTGATAAAGTCTAGCGAAATACCCAACTTTTCCTTGATCTCAACAGCCAATTCAAAAAGCTGACGCGCCAACTCTGGGTAGTAGAGATGGGTCACGGTATTGGATGCTAGGAAGGAGTGAATCCCAAAAGTCTTGGCTCCTTTTTCCTTCAAAATCGCAAAGGCTTCAAAAAGCTGGTCCTTGGTCATCCCAAACTTGGCTTCTCCAGGATTGTCCATAATATCTGTTCCCAGTTCAAAAACACCGCCAGGATTGTAACGACAAGAGATGATTTCTGGAATGCCTGCTGCACGCTCTAGATGTTCAATATCTTCAAAAGCATCCAAGTTAATGGTCGCACCCAATTCACGCGCATAAGCGTACTCTTGGTCTGGCGTATTGTTTGATGAGAACATGATCTCAGAACCGGGGAAATCCAGTTTATGGCTCATCAAAAGTTCCACATAACTAGAACAGTCCACACCACAACCTTCCTCTTGGAGGATTTTCAAGATGGCTGGGGTTGGAGTGGCCTTGACGGCAAAATATTCTTTGAATCCCTTATTCCAAGAAAAGGCCTGGTTGACTGCTCTTGCTTTTTCACGAATCCCCTTCTCATCATACAAGTGAAAGGGAGTCGGGAACTCTGCAACGATTGTTTCTAAATCTTCACGGCTGATAAATGGTGTTTTCATAAGCATCCTTCTATTCTGTTTGCAAAGAAAGGCTGGGACAATCGTTCCAACCTTTAGTTCTATCTCTTATTTGTCTTCGTCAAAGATATTTCCAATCTCAACATCGATGGATTGGTTCTTAACATCAATATTGGTTACTTTCAAGAGTGACTTGTAATCGAACTGCTTTTCACGTTCTTCTTGGGCATTGTCTGCAAAGACTGCGACACCAGCTAGTTCAGAATCGAATTCACGCAAGAGACTAATCATCCCGTTGACAGTTCCGCCGCCTTTCAAGAAGTCATCCACAATCAAGACACGACTGCCTGCCTTGAGACTGCGTTTTGAAAGGAACATTTTCTCAATGCGGTCACCACTGGAACCTGAAACATAGTTGACGCTGACCGTTGAACCTTCGGTAATTTTCAAGTCACGACGCACAATGACAAATGGAACGTTGAGGACATTGGCAACTGCATTTGCGAGTGGCACACCTTTTGTTGCTACTGTCATAACGGCATCGATTTTTTGGTCCATAAAACTCTTGGCAATGATGCGCCCAATATTTTTCAAAATAGCAGGTGTGCTGAGCAAATCAGACAGGTAGATGTAGCCACCTGGCAAGATACGGTCACTTTCTGAAAGTTTATCACGCAAGTCTGCGATCATTTCTTTGGCTTCATGACTCGAGATTGATGGTGTAAAGATAACGCCACCACCTGCTCCAGTTACAGTCTGAATATGGCCGATTTCGATTTCCTCAAAGGCACGCTTGATAATCACGATGTCCTCTGAAATCGATGATTTAGCAGATTCGTACTTTTCTGCAAAGGTATTGAGACTTGTTAGTTTGTATGGATTATTAATCAAATAGTTGGAAATGACAACCATCCGATCACTTCTTCTTAATTTCATTTTTATTTACCATTCCATTTAATTTTGATATTTTATCCATTATACCATATTCACATAAAAAAACGAACATTATTGCGTAAAAAATGCTCGTTTTTCTTAAATCATTAATCTAAATCTGGTTTATAGAAGGAACGATTGTCCATAGCGAAGATTTTATTGGTCATCTCTCCTTTATCCACCAAAGCTAAAGCTGTTGACATCATCATCATGCTGGCATCTAGATTATCAATCATATGAATAATCTCTGCCTCCATAATGCGTGGACGGACTGGACTTCCATACTCCAGCAAGCCATGGTGGCTGAGGATGACATGGCGCAGTAACACCACTTCTTCTCTAGTATCATCGATGCCCAGTTCCATGACTGTCTTGGTAATTTCACTATCGACGAGAGCGATATGTCCAAGTAGATTGCCTCGCACTGTGTACTCCGTCTGGTCTGGTCCACTGAGTTCTAAAACCTTGGCCAAGTCGTGCAGCATAATCCCCGCATAGAGGAGGCTCTTGTTGAGCTGAGGATAGATCTCACTAATGGCATCTGCCAAGCGCACCATGGTTGCTGTATGATAGGCTAAACCTGTTTCAAAGGCGTGGTGGTTGGTCTTGGCAGCTGGATAGGAGTAGAATTCCTTATCATACTTGGTGTAGAGACTGCGAACGATACGCTGCCAGACAGGATTTTCAATCTTGAAAATCATTTGCGACATGTAGTCACGGATTTCCTTGACATCGACTGGTGACTTGACCTTGAAGTCAGCTGGATCATTGGGTTCCCCAGGCTGAGGCAAGCGGAGAGTAATTTGATTGACTTGAGGAGTGTTGTTATAAACTTCTCGACGTCCCTGCATGTGGACGACTTTCCCTGCAGTAAAGGCCTCAACGTTATGAGGTTGGGCATCCCAGAGCTTCCCTTCAATCTCGCCGCTATCGTCTTGGAAGGTAAAGGCTAGGTAGTTTTTCCCAGCACGCGTCTGTCTTAGGTCAGCTGATTTGATCAGGTAAAAACCTTCAAACAGCTCATCTTTTTTCATGTGACTAATCTTCATATTCTTCCTCATTTTCTTGGAAATGGAGTAGATCAAGCGCAGGCTCACCTTCTGATAACTCAATGTGACGGAGCGTCCGCTCAATAGCTGTGGTACGACGGTTTAATAATTCATCAATATTGCCAGAGGCATGTTGGAGATGCTTTTGTGCCTTGACTAGAATGCCTCCGAACTTGCCAAACTCGGTCTTGACGCTGGCAAGAGTCTTGCTGATATGGTCGGCACTCTTTTGGATATTGAGAGTCTTGAAGCCAACTGATAGGGAATTAAGCAGGGCTGATAGGGTACTTGGACCTGCGACAATAATCTGCTCTTCCCGTCTCAAATCATCAAAGAAGACCGGATTGCGGACGATTTCTGAGTAGAGACCCTCCGTCGGAACAAACAAGACTCCAAAATTGGTCGTCCGAGGCGGCGCTATATACTTGCTCTTGATATCCTTGGCGAAACGCTTAACGCTAGCTAGGAGTGACTTGCGACAACGTTCGATTTCGTCCTTATCGCCTGCTTCATAGGCTTCTTCTAAGCGGTAATAATCCGCCAGTGGAAACTTGGAATCAATTGGTAGATAGACGTATTCCTGGTCGCCTTGCCCAGGCAACTTGATGGCGTATTCCACTCGTTCACTGGAGTTTTCAACCGTTGCATATTCTCGTTCGTACTGGGTAGGCGTCATGATGTCTTCGATGATTTGCCCCAGTTGCAATTCACCCAGAATGCCTCGCGTTTTGGTTCCAGAGAGAACCTTATTAAGGGCACCGACATCGCGGGCAACTGTCTGCATCTCTCCCAAACCTCGATTGACCGACTCCAGTTGCTTGGAAACTGTCTCGAAGGAGGCTTGTAAACGTGTCTGCAAAGTCTTTTCTAGTTTTTCCTCGACTGTTTGGCGCATTTGTTCTAGGCGTTGCTCATTTGATTCCTGCAAAGCTTGGAGACGTTGGTCGGTCTTGTCTCTAGTTTGCAAAAGATTATCTGTCATTTCTTGACGGACTTGAGTCAGGCCTTGGTGCAACTCCATTCGCACTTCCTGCAAACGATCGCTGACAGCCACTTCCAAGTCTTTTTGATCTAGCTGACTGGCTTGCCTAGCTTGTTCAAAGCGATAATCCAGTTGATCTGAAAGATTGTCTGCTTGATCCTCCAAGCTCTTACTTAGATGTTTTTCCTGTTTATCCTGTCTCTGCCAAATCAGAAAGAGACCAGCTAGATTGGCAATTAATAATAGTAATAATACAGTCTCCATCCTACCTCCTGTCCTTGCTATGCAGCACGACGACATAGCCTTCTGGGCAAGTTACCGAAACTTCCCTATCTATATATTCGTTAGAAGCGTACACTTTTTTAAAGAAAAAATTCTCCTCTGTCAATTCGTACTTGGCTCCGAGAATGGTCAACTGACTATCCCGAACCGGCATAAAGGCTAGATAATCGTAGTCTGAACGGGGTTGAAGCTGACTGGTTCCTTCTGGACAATAGGCAATCACATTTTGCCCATCCTCAATCGCTATCTGGCGCATATAGGGTGCCAACTTGGGATTGCTAGGCAGAAAGACATTAGCCAGCATATGGTCAATCCGACCACCCAAAGCCCCAAAAATGGTCACTTGGGCTTGAGGATTTTTTTCAAAAATCGTTAAAAGTGCTAGTTCCAGATCCGTATCATCCTTTTCTGGCTGGGCTTGAACGAAATGTTGGGCACGTTTTTGAATCAACTGACGTTCAACTGCAGTGACAGAATCAAAATCTCCAACTGCTAGAGTAAGAGGCAGATCTTCTTCCAAGACCCAGAGTGAGCCTCGATCCACACCAACAAAGCTATCAAAATTCGTCCGATAATGACCGCGATCTCCGCCTGCAAAAACGGCAACCCTAGTCCAATTGTTTTCTGAGAGTTTGCACTCGTTCATTGACATCTCCCTTAAAGACATAGGATCCTGCTACAAAAACGGTCGCTCCAGCTTCTTTGGCTTGAGCAATGGTCTGGTCATCAATACCGCCATCGACTTCAATCTCAAAACTCAAACCTTTTTCCTCACGAAGGGCAACCAACTCACGAACCTTGTCCATGGTTTCAGGCAGAAAGGCTTGTCCTCCAAATCCAGGATTCACTGTCATGACCAAGACTTGGTCAACTAGGTGAAGGACATGCTTAATCGCCTCCACAGGCGTACCAGGATTGATAACAACCGAAGGTTTGACACCAAGAGAGCGAATCTTTTGAAGTGCTCCATGAATATGAGGTGTTGTTTCCACATGGATGCTGATGATATCCGCTCCCGCACGCGCAAAGTCTTCTAAATGGTGTTCTGGATTTGCTACCATCAAGTGGCAGTCAAAGACCATCTTGCTATGAGGACGAAGAGCTTCCACCACACCTGCACCAAAACTGATTTGTGGCACAAAGTGACCATCCATGATATCGATATGGGCATACTCTGCCCCAGTTGCTTCTAGGCGTTTGATTTCACGTTCAAAGTTGGCATAATCTGCTGCCAGAATTGACGGAGCAATCTTGTATTGAGACATAGGTTTCTCCTTATTTTGGAATTTTTTTGCTGACTTTTTTATAGGTTTCTCTGCGATTTTCAATTTCACTGAGAAATTGCAGGTAATTGTCAAAACGGAAGGATGCAATGATACCCTCTTCTACAGCTGGCTTAACCGCACAGGACGGCTCATGGGTATGGGTACAAGTACGGAACTTGCAGTCTCGACTGACACTGGCAATCTCTGGAAAGGCTTGATTGAGATCTTCAGCCGTTGACACTTCATAATCCAGTGATGAAAAGCCTGGTGTGTCCGCGATTTTACCTCCATTGAGGTTGTAAAAACTAACAGCTCGAGTGGTATGACGACCGCGACCCAAACTGTCTGAGATTTCTCCTGTTTCAAGATTGAGGTCTGGTGCGATTTTATTGAGGAGTGTTGATTTTCCCACACCTGTCTGCCCCATAAAGACCGTCACTTTTCCTGTCAACAAGGGCAAAAGTTCTTCTTTACTAGTCACAAAGTCGTAACCAATGGCACCATAGGTCTGCTGGTAAAAATCGAGTTCTCCTCTATCTTCCAGCAAGTCCATTTTAGAAATATAGACGATAGGATGGATGCCCTTGTGCTCTAAAAGAACCAAGAAACGATCCAGCAAATTACTGTTGAAGTACGGTTCCTTAACGGACATGATTACCACAGCTTGATCGATATTGACAATAGGCGGACGAACCAGACTGTTTTTCCGTTCGTGTATCTTGAGGATATAGCCCTCTGAATTTTCCTCGGCAGAAAAATCTACCCAGTCCCCGACGTAGGGTGTATGGCCTTTTTTACGGAAATTCCCACGCGCACGTGTCTGATAAACCTGACCATCACTCTCCACATAGTAGAAGCCCGCCAAGGCTTTAATGATTTGTCCCTGCATCTTAGAGTCCTTGTCCTTTAAGCGCATCTGAAAGGCTAGCAAATTCTGCCAAGCTGAGAGCTTCACCACGCACAGATGGAGACAAGCCTGCCTGATCCAAAGCCTTGGTCAGTTTGTCCTTGATTTCTTCGGTCTTCCCAAAATAACCTGTCAGGTTATTCCACAAGGTCTTACGGCGATGGGTAAAACTAGCCTTGGAAACCTTAAAGAAGAAATTCTCGTCTTCCACTGCTACGGCTGGCTCTGGACGACGCACCATTTTCAAGATGGCCGAATCCACATTTGGCGCTGGCACAAAGACCGTACGAGGCACGATGAAGGCAACCTTTGCTGTCATATAATACTGAACAGCAATCGACAAACTACCGTAAGCTTTGGTATTGGGCTGTGCTGAGATGCGATCCGCCACTTCTTTTTGCATCATAACGACAAACTCACTAAAAGGAATGCCACTCTCGATTAAATGCATGAGAATAGGCGTTGTGATATAGTAGGGCAAATTGGCAACTACCTTAATCGGCAATTCAGGATTTTTGAAATTCTTGATATGCTGCGCCAAGTCAACTTTGAGAATGTCCTCGTTGACTACTGTTACATTGTCAAAATCATGTAAAGTATCTGCTAAAATTGGCACCAAACGGTGGTCGATCTCAAATGCCATGACTTGAGCTGCACGCTCAGCCAAAAATTCTGTCAAGGCACCAATCCCTGGCCCGATTTCGATAACGTTAACCTGATCATCAATTTCAGCTGTATCCACGATTTTTTGAAGGATATTGGTATCCGTCAGGAAATTTTGCCCGAAGGACTTTTTAAAAGTAAAACCGTGACGCTCCAGCACTGCCTTGGTCACGCTATAATCTGCAATTCTCATTTATTCTCTTTTCTATTTATTAGCTAAAAATAATATATAAAACCCACATAATTACTAGTGCCAACAAAATCCAAAACACTAAAAGAACACGAGACTTGTTCCCTTTTGAATCAGCTCCAGTCGTATCTAGCACTTTCTTATCTTCTTGGGGGTTCATTTTCTTCAGTTCATCCTGATAGGCAACCGAATCTAGAATATTGTCTTCTGGTAATAATTCTGAAGCATAATAATCAGGAAAACCCATAGCAAGACCAATTAAGTTCTTTTCTGTCACAGAAAAATCTAAATCTTTGGGTTGATTTTCCCGAATAGCTCGTATATTTTTTAACAGTTTATCAGAAACAACAGACACTTGGTCCATAAAAACAACATCTAAAAGATCAAATCCGAGCACATCCCCGTCTTTGACATTTGCAAGAATATAACGGACAAAGTCATCATATAGTTGCACGGATTGCGGGGCATTCTCTTCTAAAAAAGATCGGTTTTTGAGGGCATTCCGCTGGAATTTTTCAATAGAAAGTAAGATATCTACATTCTGCTCTTGGTAAAACTTTTCTGCTTCCTCTTCATCTTCTTCCAGTTTTTCTGCTGTTTCCCAGAGAGCAATAGGAGCTTTTAAATCTTCTTCATCCCAAAACAATTGCCAAAAATAGGGTATTGTGTAAATTCCCTCTGTTAGAATACGGGCTTCATCTCCGTTTTTTAAGTAAATATAACTTCTATTTGCCATATCATTTCCTTTCACAATCTTTGAAAAAGGTTAGTGGTTCAAGTAGGATGTAGATAAAACTATAAAGTTTCCAATTTTTCATGCCCAATCGAAAACCTAGACTTCATTTAAAAAGATATTTCATAAAAGCACCAAGGGACGATAACAATACATGACCAGTTCAACCTCGGTCAGGACATCATCTGCAATTCTCATTTATTCTCTTTTCTAATATAGTATGCTTCCGGGGTATAATGATAGAGCAAAACAAATAAGGGGGTCTCCGTAATTCCTTCCAACATCTCTTTTAATACTCCATCTGAATGGATAATCTCTCCTGTTTTAGTGAAATAAACACCTTGTTCACCATTCCGATTACGGAGTTCCCAGGCCACATTATTTCCTTGAACAGACGGCAAATAACCTTTCTTTTCTAGAAAGTCAAAAAATTCTTTCACCGTCATATCTTCAGGAATCTCAAATTCTGTCTCATGGGGCAGTACATCATCCCCCATACACACAGACTCTCTGTCAACTTGTATTTTCATTTCGATCTGTCCTTATAAGTTTCTATTTGAACGCTATCAAAATAAATCTAAGTACCTCTATTGTAACACATTCCCTTTGTATTTTTGGGCTATCTAGCTATGATCATAACTTTCCATAGCTTCTTCCACTTCTGCCAAGGTCACTCCAAACAACTCTAAGCGCTTGAGCAACTGCTTGCCGTTGGAATAGCCGATGCGAAGCTGTTCCCCCAGATACTCTCGGCGCTTACGACTATCTGCTCCCGCTAGGAAACCTAGGCGAATCAAGTCACCACGACTAATGTCAAACTCGTTCTCGTTTTCAAATTGCTCTGTCACCTGAGCAAGCGCTGTTTTTAGATCTTCATAGCTGGCGTGTTCGATTCCCAGTGAACGTCCCTTAGTCTTGGATTTGGGAACCGCTTCATCTCGCTTGAGAAAGGCATGCTGCACTGTCGGAATGGCCGTCATAATCATGCGACGAATGCGCTCACCGTTAAAATCTGGATCTGTAAAGACAATCACTCCATGCAGTTCATGCAGGCGCTGAATGCGTTCTATATCCTGGTCATTTATTGCGGAACCTCGTGTCTCATAGGTTTCCACGTCAAAGTAGCGTTTGAGATTAGCCGTATCATCGCGACCTTCGACCACGATGACTTGGGAAATTTTTTCTTTCATCACTTGCTGTCCAATCCAAAGATACGCTCTGCATTTGCAGTTGTTACTGTGGCTAACTCCTCAGTCGTCATCCCACGCAAATCCGCGATAAAATCTACCACATAGCGTGTGTAGGCTGTTTTGTTTTCACGGCCACGTTTAGGCACAGGAGCCAGGTAAGGTGCATCCGTTTCTACCAAAATCTTGTCCAAAGGAAGTTCCCTAGCAGCCTCTTGGATATCCGTCGCTTTCTTAAAGGTCACCACACCTGAGAAAGAAATGGTCATGCCAAGCTCGACAAACTTCTCCGCCCACTCCAAAGAGCCTGAGAATGAATGCATAATCCCACCACGAGGACCAACGCCCTCGCTCCTGATAATCTCATAAGTATCTTCTAGTGCATCACGGGTATGGACCACAAAGGGCAAGTTCAAATCCTTAGACAGCTGAATCTGACGACGAAAAACCTGTTCCTGCACTTCCTTAGGTGCTGTCATCCAATGGTAGTCCAGACCAATCTCACCTAAAGCGACAACCTTGGGATGTTTTAGCTTTTTAAGCAAGTTAGCTTCGACCTCGTCTGTGTATGTCCCTGCTTCCGTCGGATGCCAGCCAACAGTTGCGTAGAGTTGCTCATACTCATCTGCTAACTCTAGGGCTCGTTCAATGGTTGGTTTATCAAAACCAACAATATTCATCTGTGTCACACCCATCTCAGCAGCCAGGGCGAGTTCTTCTGCCTCGCGTCCTGCAAATTCTTCTACATTTAAATGTGTATGCGTATCAAAAATCATTTCTCTTAACCTCATTCTTCCATCTATTATACCAAAAATAGCATCCCTCGGCTTGGAAAAATATCCAAAAACCAGTCATTCTCCCTTGACTGCCCTTTTTCAAAGCAGTATAATAACACTTATTGAAATTTTCATCAAAGGAAAAGAAAATGTTTAGAAAATTAAAATATACCTTTATCGGTCGACCACTCAAGTCTCTCACAGACGGCGAAGGGGGATTACTTGGAAAAATGCAGGCACTTGCAATGTTATCCAGTGATGCCCTGTCTTCTATTGCCTATGGACCTGAACAAGTCATTCTCGTTTTAGTTAGTCTCTCTCCTCTCGCTATTTGGTGGAGCCTCCCTATCGGTATTTTTGTCCTCTTACTCCTCGCTAGCTTGACCATTTCCTATCGTCAAATTATTCACGCCTATCCTCAAGGTGGTGGGGCTTATATGGTCACTCGGGAAAATCTCTCCCCTGAACTAGGCTTGATTGCAGGAGGTAGCCTCCTTGTTGACTATATGCTGACAGTAGCCGTATCCGTTGCTTCTGGAGCTGATGCTATTACAGCAGCCATACCTGCCCTCCATCCCTACAATCTTCATATCTCTATTTTCCTAGTCTGCCTGCTCATGCTCTTGAATTTAAGAGGATTGAAAGAATCTGCCAGCTCTCTGATGATTCCCGTCTACCTCTTTATCTTCAGTACCGTCTTTCTCTTACTTTATGGGTTCTTTCAACTATTTACAGGTTCCCTAAACTATCAGGCAACTTCAACCATTGGACAAACCGTTCCAAGCCTTTCCATCGTTCTCCTATTGAGAGCCTTTACCAGCGGCTCTGCCTCTCTGACAGGGGTTGAAGCTATTTCAAATGCGGTACCATTTTTTAAAACTCCGAAAGAAAAGAATGCTGCTCAGACTTTGACCATCATGTCGCTGATTTTAGGATTTCTTTTTGCAGGCATTACCTTCCTAAACTACTGGATGGGTATCACGCCTCAACACGGAGAAACCATCCTCTCGCAAATGGCCAAGGGCATTCTTGGTGATTCATTCTTTGGTCATGCTAGCTACTATCTCTTCCAGTTTTCGACAGCCTTAATTCTAGCTGTAGCTGCAAATACTGGCTTTTCAGCCTTCCCTATGCTGTCCTACAATATGGCCAAAAACAAATACATGCCCCATCTCTTTATGGAAAAAGGGGATCGCCTTGGCTACTCCAACGGTATCTTAACTCTGGCTTTTGGAGCTATGATCCTTCTTCTTATTTTTAATGGGAATACTGAACGTTTGATTCCTCTTTATACTATCGGGGTCTTCGTTCCCTTTGCCCTTTCTCAGACTGGGATGATTCGCCATTGGAAAAAGGAAAAAGGAGCAAACTTCTTAAAATCTGCCTTTGCTAATATCCTTGGGGCCATCATTTGTTATACTATTGTCCTCATTTTACTCCTCTTCAGGCTGGGAGATATCTGGCCATTCTTCCCAATTATCCTAGTTTTAACCTTCCTCTTTTTGTCCATTCACAACCATTACCAAAAAGTGGCTAAACAACTACGACTCTACGAAGGAATTGAAAAGCGCACTTATGACGGTAACCTTGTCCTTGTCCTAGTAGGAAATGTTACTCGAGTAAGTGTCGGAGCCATTAACTACGCTCAAAGTATCGGTGATGAAGTGTTGGCCATGCACATTTCTACTAAAGAAACGGCCGAAAAAGACCAAGAAATCCTCCAGGAATTTGCCGATTACTTCCCAAATATCACTCTGAAGAATATCAATACCAGCTACCGCGACATCATCACCCCTAGCGTTAAGTATGTCAAACGAATCGCCCAAGAAGCTAAGCAAAAAAACTATACCGTTACAGTCCTTGTCCCACAGTTTATCCCTAACAAGCCTTGGCAAAATATCCTGCACAATCAAATGAGCCTCAAACTAAAATACGCTCTCAGATGGCACGAAGACGTCGTTGTCGCTAGCTACTCTTATCACTTAAAAGAATAAACAAAAACTCAAAATCAGTAACTTATATCTGGTTTTGAGTTTTTTGTATGTGACCTTTTAAATGAGCCCCCATGATTTTCATCTGAAATGACCGATTTCGTGGACAATGCACCCTTTAAGATAAAAACAAAAGCCAGTAGACTCGAGTTCCTACTGACTTCTTTGCTGAATTTGTTTGGATTATGCAGCCAAAACTTTGCGTCCTTTACGACGACGAGCTGCCAATACGCGACGACCGTTTTTAGTTGACATACGGTTACGGAATCCGTGTTTGCGCGCACGACGAATTTTACTTGGTTGATAAGTACGTTTCACGATGAATACCTCCTCATAGATTTTGTATTCGTTTAGCCGGCTATAAAGTGATCAGTTACTAAACATACTTTACTATTCTATCTGATTCTGATACTTTTGTCAATAGCTCTAGGCAAATGTTTCCAGCTTTTTCTCATGTAAGCCCTATCTACGATACTGTTTCAAGAAACGAGTCATCTTTTCTTGGATTTGTGCTAATTCATCCACACGAGGAAGATAAACAATACGGAAATGGTCTGGTTCTTGCCAGTTAAAACCGCGACCATGAACCAAGAGAACCTTCTCTTGCTTCAAGAAATTGAGGACAAACTGTTCATCATCATCAATGCGATACATATTGCGGTCGATTTTAGGGAAGATATAAAGACCCGCCTTCGGCTTGACCGCAGACAAACCTGGAATATCTTGAATAGCATTGTAAATGAAATTTCTTTGCTCGTAGATCCGTCCACCAGGAAGGAGCAATTCATCCACTGACTGGTGCCCACCCAGTGATGTTTGTACGACTTGCTGGGCCAAAACATTAGAGCAAAGACGCATATTGGATAGCATATTGAGACCTTCAATATAGCCCTTGACATGTGTCTTAGGTCCAGATAAGACCATCCATCCTATACGGAAACCAGCGATACGGTGAGATTTTGAAAGACCATTCATGCTGACACAGAAAACATCTGGTGCCAAGCTCGCTACAGGCGTATGCACATGCCCATCCATCACCATGCGGTCATAAATCTCATCTGCAAAGATGATCAAATCGTTTTGACGAGCAATCTCAATAATCTCCAACAAGAGTTCCTTAGGATAAAGGGCTCCAGTTGGGTTGTTCGGATTAATAAGAACGATTGCCTTGGTATTGGAAGTAATTTTTGACTTAATATCGTCAATATCAGGGTACCATTCTGCAGCTTCATCACAGATATAGTGGACGGCATTTCCCCCAGCTAGGCTGACAGCCGCTGTCCAGAGAGGATAGTCTGGCATAGGTACCAAGACCTCATCTCCATTGTCCAAAAGCCCCTGCATGGACATGACAATCAGCTCACTGACACCATTTCCAAGGTAAATATCATCAATATCCACATTTGGGAATTTCTTCAGTTGGCAATACTGCATGATAGCCTTACGGGCTGAGAAAATCCCTTTAGAATCAGAGTAACCTTCGCTATCACGCGCATTCATAATCAAATCATGAATGACCTCATCTGGCGCTGTAAAGCCAAATTCTGCTGGATTCCCTGTATTCAGACGTAAAATCTTTTCTCCATTTGCTCGCATACGCATGGCTTCTTCTAAAACAGGACCACGGATATCATAAGCAACATGCTCTAGCTTGCTAGATTTGTTAAATTCTTTCATCTTTTTTCCTCAATTCGTCAGGATAGTAACATTATACCACTAGAAAGTCGCTGCGACAAGCTTCCATAAACAAGGAAGTAAAAGAAAAAATGGACAATGGGAATTCTCACCAATTCTCTTTTCTTTTATTTCTATATACGCACTAAGTCTATGACCAACAATATGGTTTAAAATATGATTTTTACTTTACTTCTTTAGTGAAAAGGGTTACAATAAAAGTAAGAAAATTTCAGGAGGTTTCATTATGGCACAACGTTACCAAAATGTTATGGTCGCAATTGATGGTTCTAAAGAAGCGGACTTGGCTTTCGTCAAAGGTGTTTACACTGCTCTACGCAATGAATCCAAGCTCACCATTGTCCATGTTATTGACACACGCGCTCTTCAAAGCGTATCTACCTTTGATGCTGAAGTTTACGAAGAACTCCAAGCCGACGCTGAAAGTATGATGAAAGAGTATGAAAAGCGTGCAAAAGATGCTGGTTTAACGGATATCCACATCGTCATCGAAATGGGAAATCCCAAAACTCTCCTCGCTCGGACGATTCCGGACGCAGAAAATGTTGACTTGATTTTAGTTGGTGCTACAGGTCTCAATGCCTTTGAACGCCTCTTAGTCGGTTCTTCATCTGAATATATTCTCCGCCATGCAAAAGTCGATTTGCTGGTCGTAAGAGAAAGTGAAAAAACATTATAATTATTAAAAAAGGAGCCTAGAGCTCCTTTTTGTTACTTATTATTTCTATTTCTTTCTTTATGTCGCTCATAAGCCTTAAGCTGACGTTGTAGCTCCTGTTTAATGGCAGGTTCTGGAGCATATTTTTCTTCCCAGTCATCCGGTTTTAAAATCTTGTGCGTAACTGGGTCAAAATGAGCTTTTCCATCAGGGAAGACCTTCCCCATATTTGCTTCATGGACAATATCAAAAATGCGTTCTGGATCCACTCCCATCAAAACAAAACTGCCGTACGTGAAATACAGTGTGTCGATCAAAGCATCCACTTGACCGACCAGATTTTGCTTAGCAGGTGTCTTTTTCGCCACTTTCTCTGCCGCCTTATCAAGTGCCTCATGCATGCTTGCAAGGGAGTCTTGAAATTCTTCCTCTGAAGAACTTGCAGCGCGGACAAACTCTACTAATTCTTCAATTTTAAAGTCTGCGCGGTGGGTTGCACCTTCGGCATCCCATGCCTGTGGCTCTTCCTGAGTTCGTTCATCCATCATGTGGTGGAAGGTCTTGACTTTATTAAAGTGGTAGTCCCGACTGACAAACACTTTTTCTGAAGCTAAAACGCCAAAGTGCTCAAGCGCCTTGTGGATGCCATCTTGTTGATTGCTTGCTGTAATGTGTTTAGCAACCTCTTTGGCACTGCTACTGCCATTTCCCATAGCAACCGACATACCAACACCCGCCAACATTTCCAGGTCGTTATCTGAATCACCAAAGGCCATGACTTGATTGAGATCAAAACCATATTCTTTCCCGACTCGGCGAATGCCTTCTAGTTTAGAATTTCCTTGGTTAATGATATCTGCTGCAAAAGGATTGCTTCGAGTTAATTTCAAATCTTCAAAATCACTTGCAGCTTTCTCAGATTCCTCTGGCGTCATCAGCATCAAAACTTGGTAAATGGGCTGATTAATCAAGTTAAGCAGGTCGTCTTCCTTTTGAGGAACTGCCTTGCTGACCATTCGATTAAAGGATCGGCTAACAGTTCTTGTCAGAACAGTCGGAATAAAACGACTAACCAGTTGAGAAAAGGAGCCGAGACCAAATGACATAATTTTCGAACCAACAACGGCATGCTCGGTTCCAAGAGCGATTTCTTTACGCTCCTTTTTAGCATAAGCAATCAGTTGACGCAGGCTTGACTTAGCAATCGGACTTGCAAAGAGTACCTTTTCTTTATTAAAAATGTATTGGCCATTGTAGGTCACCGCAAAATCCAAGTCCAAGTCTTCCATCAATTCCTTGACAAAAAACGGCCCTCGTCCTGTCGCCACTCCAACAAGCACTCCTTGCTCTTTGACAATCTTAATCGCGTCCTTAGTGGATTTCAAAACACTCTTGCGATCGTTGACTAGCGTTCCATCGATATCAAAAAAAACAGCTTTGACTTCCATCCTATCCCATTCTCCCCTTTTGTGTTACAATGATTATACCACATTTCAGAAAGAGTGACTAAATCATGCCTAAGAAAATCCTTGTTTTACATACAGGTGGGACTATTTCCATGCAAGCAGACGCCACTGGAGCCGTTGTAACTAGTCAGGACAATCCCATGAACCATGTTTCCAATCCACTTGAAGGGATTGAGGTTCATGCCCTAGACTTTTTTAATCTTCCAAGCCCTCATATCAAACCCAAGCATATGCTTGCACTCTATCATAAAATCAAAGAGGAAGCTGATAACTACGATGGAGTTGTCATCACACATGGTACAGATACCTTAGAAGAAACAGCTTACTTCCTTGATACCATGAAAATCCCGCCCATCCCCATCGTTCTAACAGGGGCCATGCGTAGTTCAAACGAACTTGGTAGCGACGGTGTATATAACTATCTGAGCGCTCTGAGAGTTGCCAGTGATGATAAAGCAGCCGACAAGGGTGTGCTGGTCGTCATGAACGACGAGATCCATGCAGCCAAGTATGTTACCAAAACTCATACGACCAACGTCAGCACCTTTCAAACCCCAACACATGGACCACTTGGCCTTATCATGAAGCAAGAAATCCTCTACTTCAAAACAGCTGAACCTCGTGTCCGGTTTGATCTCGAGCATATTCAAGGTCTAGTTCCCATCATCTCAGCCTATGCAGGTATGACAGACGAGCTGATCGATATGTTGGACTTGGAACAGCTGGATGGCTTAGTCATTCAGGCCTTTGGAGCAGGCAATGTTCCCAAAGAAACAGCTCAAAAGTTGGAAAATCTCCTGCAAAAAGGAATCCCAGTCGCCTTGGTCTCACGTTGTTTTAATGGTATTGCTGAACCTGTCTACGCCTACCAGGGTGGAGGGGTGCAGTTGCAACGAGCGGGTGTTTTCTTTGTCAAAGAACTCAACGCTCAAAAAGCTCGCCTCAAATTATTAATTGCCCTTAATGCTGGACTAAAAGGACAAGCCTTAAAAGACTATATGGAAGGCTAATCCTCTTCTCTAGAACACAAAATCAGGAAATCTTCGCGATTCCCTGATGTTTTCTATTTACGTTTTCGTGTAGAGCGGCGTTCTGTCAAACCATGAGGCAAGAGAACTTCACGTTCTTCCAACTCTTCCTTGTGCATAATCTTCGTCAACATACGCATGCTGATAGCACCTAAGTCATAAAGAGGTTGGGCAATAGTCGTCAAGTTTGGACGAGTGAATCGTGCAATCTGAGAGTCATCTGTCGTGATGATTTCAAACTCTTCTGGTACAGACACACCGTGGTCAGCCAAACCATTTAGGACACCTGCTGCCAATTCATCGCCTGTTACAACTGCGGCTGTAGCTTGTGATGAAATCAAGCGTTCTGCCAAGGCATAGCCATCGTCATAGCTGTATTTTGATTCAAAGACCAAACCCTCGCTATAAGAATGTCCAGCTTTTTTCAAGGCTTCCTTGTAACCGATCAAACGAACCTTGCCATTGATATCATCGACAAGTGGTCCACTCACAAAAGCAATTTTCTCATTTTCTTTGAGAAGATAGCTCACAGCATCAATCGTTGCTTGTTTGTAGTCGATATTTACACTTGGAAGTTGATGTTCTACATCCACAGTACCAGCAAGAACAACCGGTGTCCGTGAACGAGAAAACTCTGAACGAATCTTTTCAGTCAAGTGATAGCCCATAAAGATAATCCCATCGACTTGTTTTGAAAAGAGAGTGTTAACCACTGAAACTTCCTTTTCATCATCCTCATCACTATTTGCTAGGACAATGTTATACTTGTACATTTCAGCAATGTCGTCAATCCCCTTAGCAAGCGTTGAGAAATAACCATTGGTAATGTTAGGAATCACAACTCCGACTGTCGTTGTTTTCTTGCTAGCCAAACCACGTGCTACCGCATTTGGGCGATAGTCCAAGCGATCAATCACTTCTAGGACTTTTTTTCGAGTGTTCTCTTTAACATTCTTGTTGCCATTAACGACACGGCTAACCGTTGCCATTGAAACTCCTGCTTCACGGGCAACGTCATAAATCGTTACTGTATCATCTGTGTTCATTCCGTTTCCTTTCTATAATGAAAATTTCGCTTTCACGCATCTACTTACTCCATTTTATCACTTATTGTAAACACTTTCAAGTATTTTTAGGAGAAACTTTGAAAAAATTTCACAGTTTATTCCCATTTTGAAAAAGCAAGTAGGATTTCTTGATTTTTAAGACATTTTGCTGTATGATAAGGAAAATAAAGAGGGAGGAAAACATGGCTTTTACAAATACTCAGAGACGTTCTGCTAGTTTTGGTGTTGTGACCAGCCTGCCTGACGATGTCATTGACTCTTTATGGTATATTATCGATCATTTCCTGAAAAACGTCTTTGAATTAGAAGAAGAACTTGAGTTTCAACTGCTCAACAATAAGGGGACCATCACCTTCTATTTTTCTAGTCAGCACCTTCCGACTAGTATTGATTTTGATTTCAATCATCCTTTCGACCCGCTTTATCCTCCTAGGGTCCTTGTTTTAGACCTAGACGGCAGAGAAACCATCCTCCTTCCAGAAGAAAATGACCTATTTTAAAAACTCTAGCTTCTCAGCGCAAACTGCTGAGGAACTAGAGTTTTCTTTTTCTAATAAATGGATCGACTAACAACTAGACCGTTTGGTTTTGTATACTCTAAGTCAAGGTAATCCTGATAAGTCCCTGGCACAATGAAACCTTGGGGACTCAATATATCAGTCCCAGCTTTTC
Organism: Streptococcus sp. CM6; assembly: GCF_000526095.1. Taxonomy (NCBI): domain Bacteria; kingdom Bacillati; phylum Bacillota; class Bacilli; order Lactobacillales; family Streptococcaceae; genus Streptococcus; species Streptococcus sp. CM6. The sequence goes on from NZ_JATS01000004.1 coordinate 51,679, forward strand.
CCACGATAGAGTCTGCCAGCAAAACACAATTGGTACTGAGAACAAAGTAGGTCTTAAACTCGGATGAGCTGAATTTATAGAGGGTCGCATCCGCTTCCTCTTTCAGTTGGTAGGAGTAGGTATGCTTGACCTCGCCCTCTCTTCTTTTCATCAACTGCGAGCTTGGTTCCCAAGGAATTAACAGATCTTCTATCTCTGCTAAACGCGCTTGGATGGCTGCTTTCTGTTGGTCCGTCAAACTCAGACCATAAGCAAACAAGGTCTTCTGACTTTCCCTCTTACAAAGCTCGATGTATTTTTCCCGATTGGCCTTAAACAAAACACCGTCTCCAACCATACCAAATAAACGCTCCGAGTGGGGATCATAGGAACCATAGGAAATAACCTTCCCTTGATAACAAATATCTACATGTCCCATAGCAAGAAAGAAAGAGGTTTCTGAGGTATGGACAAAAATTTCCAGATCAACCGTCTGATCGTTTTTTCTTTCCAAATGAACTTCCCCTTCTTGGCTTTCATGATTTGCCAGCCACTCATTTAGTTTTCGCAAGGTACTGATAGGGATCAGAGCCGTCACAAAGATCGGCAGGGTCATTCGCATATGCCGCTTCAGCTTGGGATTGTTTTCTATCTTTTCAAAAAAGAAACCGTCCCGAAGGCTACTAGCCCCTAGCATGAGCAAGTAAAACCCAAGCAAGAGCAATTCAAAATTCGCTGCATCGTGAAAAGGAGAGATGCTATAAAGACCGAATCCTATCATCCATACAGCATCGACGAGATGATGGAGCCGAGGATGAATGGCATTTTTTCGATAGAGAGACCAGGTCACAAGACTAATGCCGCCCGTAAACAGCTGGTAGCTCGCAATGACAAAGACTAGGAGATAGAGGGCAAGGTCTTGCAAAATGATAGAGTCAAACACGAGAGCCGCAACCACCAGCTTGGCCAAGGTTACAAAGATGTTTTCCCGACGTTTTTTATCCTGAAACCAGCGAGTCAACAAGTGCCAAACTGCTGACAAGGAAAAGTAGCCCATCAGCAACTGGTACCCCACCCGCGGAATAACTTGTCCAAAACAAATCAGGAGAAGCCCTAAAACAATAGCAAGCAGTCCCTCCCCAATGCTCTTCCACTTGCTATAGGTATCAGAAAGTTTAGGCATTTCCTTGCTCCAACTGGTCAACTAAGTATCGAATTGGTTGTTTTAAGATTGGATGGATAAAATGGGGAGCTATTTCTTGCAGAGAGTCAAGGACAAAGAGACGTTCTGCTACATAAGGGTGAGGTAAGATGAGGTCGTCTGTATAAATGACCTGGTCCTCCACAAAGAGCAAGTCCAAATCAATCAAACGAGGGCCCCAATGCACTTCTCGAACCCGTCCCATCTCTGACTCAATGCTTAATAGGGTCTCTAACAAGACTGGTGCTGGTAGCCAGGTTTCTACTTCAATCACCTGATTAGCAAAACTATCTTGCTCCACACCGCCCCAAGGTTCCGTCGTCAAAACACTGGATTCTTTGAGAATATGGATGCCGCGAGCTCGCAGTTTGTCAATAGCTTGTTCCAAGTTTGCTTGCTTATCGCCCATATTGCTTCCTAGGCCGATAAAGGCCCGTTGCTTGCGACGGTGGATGGTTACTGAGCAGGTATCAAGTGGTAAGTGGACTGGAGCCCAAGGTTTTTTGAGTTCCAGCTTAATTTCTTGAACAAGAGGATAAGCCTCAAAGGTACGCTCTACTAGTTTGTAGGCTACCGTTTCAATCAAATCCTCAGCGCTTTCCTGAAACCAAGTCGTCCACTGTTGGCAAAGTTCTCCATAGTGGACAGAAGAAGCCAAATCTAACTCAGTCGCCGCCTTGGTCATATCATAGGATAAGCTTGCGGAAATAACAAACTTTTGTCCCAATTCCTTCTCACTAGGAAAAAGACCATGATAGGCAAAAATTTCCAAATCTTTAATCTGCAGTTGATCCATAACTAGTCCTTTCTAGAAAAATCCGCACGCAGCGGATTCTTTTATAGTCCCATAAGACGATAAGCCTGATCTCGGAGATCCTTATCTGTTTCAAATAGGCCACGGGCTACGGTCGTCAAAGTTGCAGTGCCTGGTTTTCTGACACCACGCATGCTCATACACATATGCTCGGCCTCAATGACAACAAAGGCTCCCTTAGCCCCTAGATAGTCCATCAAGGCATCAGCTACTTCAATATTCAACCGTTCTTGAATCTGTGGTTTTTTAGAATAAACTTCAACTGTACGGGCTAGCTTGGACAAACCTGCCACACGTCCATCTGGAATATAGGCAATGTGCGCTCTCCCATAGAAGGGCAAGAAGTGGTGTTCACACATGGTGTGGAAAAAGATATCCTTCTCCACCACCATATTATCGTCGATAATCTCAAAGGATTTTGACAAATGTTCCTCCGCAGTTTGGCCAAGACCTGAAAAAATTTCTTGGTACATACGAGCTACACGAGCAGGCGTTTCCTGCAAGCCCTCACGATTAGCGTCCTCTCCTACAGCCTCGATAATCATTTTTACAGCTGCTTCAATTTTTTGTGTATCCATTCTCTAGTTATTCCTCTCCATTAGGTAGGCTCTCACTTGGCTCAAGAAATACAAGGAACCCGTGACAATCCTAACTGTTTTTTTCTCTTCATTTTTATCTGTCAATTTCTGCTCTAGAACATCCTGCCAACTTTGGTAATTAAGATTTCTAGACTTGGCTGTCTCTTTCAGCACGCTTTCATCCGTCGCCCGACTATCGTCAAAATGGGTTAAAGTCAATTGACTATCTGGCATCGTCTCTAGTAAATCCAGCATATCATTCAAGGCCTTGGTTTTAATACACGTAAAGAGGATTTCCTTATGATAATCCGCAAAGCGTTCTTGCAAGGTTGCCAATAAAGCCTTGATAGCATGGGGATTGTGGGCTCCATCCAAAAGCAACAAGGGGTCACTAGACACGACCTCCAAACGCCCCGGCCAACTGGTTTCCTCAAGAGCTTGAGCAACCAAGGCATTACTTGCAAATTCTCGCCCAGTCTCCTGGCAATAAGTGTCTAGGAGGGCAAGCGCCATCCCCGCATTCTCGATCTGATGTAAACCAATCAGACCTGTTTGAAAGCAACCTTGTCTGACAGAACTAGTATAGTCAAAGATTTCGCCTGTCACCACACTTTCTTGATGACTGACTTGATAATCACTCCCATAGACAAGTCTCGGTGCATGTTTAACTTCTGCCATATGGTCGATAACAGCCAAGGCTTCTGGAGCAATGCGACCTGTCACCAAAGGAATACCTTGTTTGATAATACCAGCTTTCTGCTCTGCTATGGCTTCCAAGGTGTCACCAAGTAGGGCTACATGATCCAGTCCAATGGTTGTGATGCCTGTTAAAATGGGCTGGCAAACATTGGTACTATCCAGAAGGCCACCCATGCCGACTTCCATGATAGCCACATCTACTAGCTCTGAGGCAAAGTAATCATAAGCTAAAGCTGTGATAATCTCAAACTCAGTTGTTCCCTGCAAATTGTCAGCCGATTCTCCCTCAAGCAAAGACTGATAGTCTGCCATGAGGGCTTCTAGCCTAGCCTCGGGAATGGATTCCCCATTAATGCTAATCTGATCCGTATAATGAATGAGATAGGGCGAGCTGAACACCCCAACTCTCAGTCCTAGCTTTTCCAGCATCTTTTTCAAAAAAGCAATGGTAGACCCCTTGCCGTTGGTCCCTCCGATATGGATGACCTTGAGTTTGAGATGGGGATTGCCTCGCAGAGCTAGGAGTTCTACCATGCGTTCCAAGCCAAAATGCGGTTGGTCCGTCCGGTAGTGGGCAATCCATTGATTGTTTTGAATTTCGTTCATCTTATTTATATTGTTTTAAATCTAGATTTTCTGCATCATCTGCCAATCGAATAGCTGACGCAATTTCAACCGCCATCCTGTGACTGGCTACATCGTGCACGCGCACTACTTCTACACCTTGTCTTGCAGCGATACTGGTTACATGTGCCGAAGCTATGTCCCGATTTCGGAAACCTTCTTCAGTTTCCGGATTGACTTCAAAGCCATTTTCTTCCAGGATATTAATGACAAACCGCTTACGCGAAACTCCAAGAAAGATCGGATATCCTTGCTGGTGTAATTTATCAAGGTCCCGTAGAAGGAGTAGATTTTCCTTCTTGGTGAGACCAAAGCCAATCCCTGGATCCAGCAAAATGTTTTCTCTTGCAATTCCAGCTTCCTCCGCTCTCGCTAGAGCGCGGTCGAAGAAAGCTGTCATCAACTCTTCTACTGGTAGTTGTTCAAAGTCAGCCAATTCTTCCTTGGTAAAAGGCTCTCCAAAGCCAAAATGAGGGAATATAAGCGAACTAGGGTGCTGAGGGCGTGCCATAACCGGATTAAACATGATGACTACTTGAGCTTCTGCTTTCGCAACCACCTCCGCCATCTTCTCATCACCCATGAGACCTGTAATATCATTGACTATATTGGCACCAGCCTTTAGAGCTTCTTCTGCTACCTGACTTTTCCAAGTATCGATGGAAATGAGAACATCACTTTTCTCACGGATAGCTTTAATCACTGGAACAACACGCTGGATTTCCTCTTCTATCTCAACATAGCTACTGCCCGGCCGAGTCGATTCTCCACCGATATCTAGCATGCTCGCTCCTTCTGCTATCAATTTACGGGCTTGCTGAAGAGCCTGGTCAAGAGCAAAAAATTGACCACCATCCGAAAAGGAGTCTGGGGTTACATTGATAATGCCGCAAATGGCTGTTTTTACGTGGTTGACTTTATTGGACATAACGGTTACTCCCTTAAGGTTCTTTACCATATTATCTCTCTATTTTACCATAAAAAGAAAAAGATGGACACGCTAGTATTCATCTTTTCCAAGTAGGTCAATGGCTTAGAATGATAGGCCTAGATTTCTACTAATCAATACCAATAAGGCCAACAAACAAAATGCAATACCATTGAGAATCATATGAAGTAAAATGGACATCTCCAAACGCTCAGTCTTATAGGCTGTCCAAGTCAAAACCGTTGACATTCCTCCATAAATAATCACAGAAGGTAAATTGGTTGGCATATGGAGCAAGGCAAAGACGATTGCACCAACAACAAAGCCAAGTTTTTCTTTTCCACGGAAGATCTTTTGGGGAATAATTCCACGACACAAAATTTCTTCACAAATCGGCGCAATCAAGACTAGTAGAAAGAAAGTTGAAATCAAGGAACTATTCTGAACCAAACCATTCAGTATTGATTGGTTATTGGTTGTTGCCTCATTTGTTAGTCGAAGCAGGAGTGAACCCAAGAGATTTGTCGCAAAAATCACTAGATAACTCAGTACCAAGCGAGCCAAGTCTTTTGCCTTAAAAAAGGATAGATTAAAAGTAGCAAGTTGTGTTTTTCGTGCACCAATAATGAATACAATCAAAACGACTATGGATAGAGCACCTACTAAGAGACCTGACTGTAAAATCGGAAACTGTTTGTTTGCTAAAAACAAAGCAAGTCCTATGGGAAATTGAGATAGAACAAAAGCTACCAAAAGGATGAGCACCCATTTCCCTCTGTTCAAAACCTCTTGCCAAATCGTCTTATCTTTCATGATGTACCTCCTTATAAGAAAAAGGGGAGACTCCCCTTTTTAATTATACCATTTATAGCGCCATACTGATATAGTTAAGGATAAACAAGGCATCCAAAATCCAAATCATTACGTGCACATCCTTGGCTTGACCTTTGACAAGTTTTGTCAAGGTGTATGTCAAGAAACCAACTGCAATCCCTTGAGTGATTGAGTAGCTGAATCCCATGAAGATAGATGTAAAGAAGGCAGGAACTGCTTCTGACATATCATCCCAAGGAATATTTTTAAGATTAGACAGCATCATAATTCCGACGATAATCAAAATTGGTGCTGTTGCTGCTGAAGGAACAATCGCAAGAAGTGGGCTAAAGAAGCTAGATAGGGCGAAACAGATAGCAACTACTAGAGCTGTCAAACCTGTACGTCCACCAGCACCAATACCTGCTGCTGACTCAATATAAGTTGTTACGTTTGAAGTACCTGCAATGGCACCTACCGAAGTTGCTACCAAATCAGAGTATAGAGCCTTGTCCAATTTAGCGGACTCATGGTTTTCTCCACTTGTCGCAACGATACCAACTTTTTCACCAGTACCGATAAGAGTACCGATTGTATCAAAAATATCCGTTAGTGAGAAGGCAAGAATAGCCATCAAGGTTTCTGGTAAACGCGAAGTGTTTGAAATCAAAGATCCTAAACCTTCTGAACCAAGAGCAGCACCAAACAAAGTTCCTAGATCATTAATCGCTGATGAAAGATTATTGCTAGCAAAGTCAATCCCTGACAAATTCACAACACCAACAGCAATGGCAAGGACAGTCGTTGTTAAAATAGAAAGAATGATTCCACCTTTGATGCCTTTAACAACAAAGAAGATGGTAATAGCCAGACCTGCAAGAGCTACCAATACTGCTGGAGTATTGAAGTCTACCAAACCTGGTACGGCTGCTGAATTTGCTGTAAGTGCAGCTTGAGCCTTGTCTGCTCCTTCACCTGCTACCGTATAAGTACCTGGATCGATTGAGAATTTCAAGAGACCGGCATTCTTAATCCCAACATAGGCAAGGAAAACACCAATACCAGCCGAAATAGCTGAACGAAGTGTTGTTGGAATAGATTCGATGATCATTTTACGAACATTTGTCAAGGTAATAATCAATGAAATAATTCCACAAATGAAGACCATAGCCAAGGCCTCTTGCCATGAATAACCAAGTCCAAATACGACTGTAAAGGTAAAGAAGGCATTGAGTCCCATACCTGGTGCTTGTGCGTACGGCAAATTAGCATAGAAAGCCATCATCAAAGTACCGACTACAGAACCGATAATCGTTGCCAAGAACACACCTTGAACAGGCATACCCGTTTGGGAAAGCATTTGAGGGTTTACAAAGAGAATATAACTCATTGCAAAGAATGTTGTTAAACCAGCAAGCACCTCTGTACGGACATCTGTCCCGTGCTCTTTTAGTTTAAATAGTTTGTCCATCATAAATCTCCTTTTGTTTTTTACGAACAATATGAGTATTATATCATTTATCATTCACCTTTTCAATATGTTTGTTTGATTTATTTAATAAAATGAAATTTTTATTTTTTGTTTTGAGTCTGTTTTTCTTCTTTCTTTTTGATATAATAGAAGACATCTTATCTGGAATCTACTAGGAAGGTTTATATGACTAAAAAAATTATCGCAGTCGATTTGGACGGAACCCTGCTTAATAGTGAAAGCAAGCTCTCCGATTTTACCAAAAAGACAATCAAAAAAATTACTGAAAAGGGACACCATGTTATCATCACGACAGGCCGCCCTTACCGTATGGCTAAAGAGTTTTATGACCAACTTGAACTTGAAACCCCTATGATTAACTTTAATGGTTCCCTCACCCATCTACCAGGACAGGCTTGGGAGCACGAAAGATGCTTAACCTTGGACAAAAAATATCTCCTAGATATGGTCAAACGTAAAGAGGATATTCAGGCCGACTTTATTGCAGGAGAATACCGTAAGAAATTTTACATTACAGCTCCAAATGAAGAAATTGCGGACCCTAAACTATTTGGCGTAGAGAACTTCCAACCGGAAAATCAATTCAAGCCTGAACGAGTAACCAAGAATCCTAACTGCATTCTCTTGCAAACAAGGGTTGAAGACAAATACGCTCTAGCGGACGAGATGAATCGTTTTTATCAGCACCAACTAGCTATCAATACCTGGGGTGGCCCCCTCAACATCCTCGAGTGTACTCCCAAGGGGGTAAACAAAGCCTTTGCTCTAGAGTACTTGCTCAATGTGATGAATCGTGATAAAAAAGACTTAATCGCCTTTGGTGATGAGCATAATGACACCGAAATGTTGGCATTTGCAGGCAAGGGATATGCTATGAAAAACGCCAATCCTGCTCTCCTTCCATATGCAGACGAACAACTTCCTCTGACCAACGAAGAAGACGGGGTAGCCCACGCTTTACAAAATTTATTCCTATAAAAAGGAGGATTGCTATCCTGCAATCTTTCCTTTTATTTTCATTCTATTTTCATGAAGGCCACTCATTTTCAGTATTTTTATATTAAATTTTCTATTGCTATTTTCATATATTTTTTGAAATTATTTATATATTAACATTTTGTAAGCCTATTTTCATTGAAAACTTTTACAATTTTCGAAAAAGTAGTTGATTTTTATATGAAAACGATTTATACTAGGTACGTCTGAGGTTTTTTAGGAAACCTATAAGTCAAACATTTTAAAAGGAGGAATGACAATAATGAGTATCGGAATCATTATTGCGAGCCACGGCGAATTTGCTGCGGGTATTCATCAGTCAGGATCTATGATCTTTGGTGAACAAGAAAAGGTTCAAGTTGTAACCTTTATGCCAAATGAAGGTCCAGATGATCTTTACGCTAAATTCAACAACGCTGTGGCTGCATTTGACGCAGAAGATGAGGTTCTAGTATTGGCTGACCTTTGGAGTGGATCTCCGTTCAACCAAGCTAGCCGCGTGATGGGAGAAAATCCTGAGCGTAAGTTTGCCATCATCACAGGGCTTAACTTGCCGATGTTGATTCAAGCCTACACTGAGCGCCTTATGGACGCTACTGCAGGTGTGGATAAAGTCGCTACGAATATCATTAAAGAAGCCAAAGATGGCATCAAAGCTCTTCCAGAAGAGCTTAACCCAGTTGAGGAAGGGGCTAGTGCTGTGGCTGCTCCAGTTGCCCAAGCTGCTATTCCAGAAGGAACTGTTATCGGAGACGGTAAATTGAAAATCAATCTTGCTCGTCTTGACACACGTCTTCTTCATGGACAAGTCGCAACTGCTTGGACACCAGATTCAAAAGCAGACCGTATTATCGTTGCTTCAGATAACGTTGCAAACGACGAGTTGCGTAAAGAATTGATCAAGCAAGCTGCTCCTAACGGAGTAAAAGCGAACGTTGTACCAATCAAAAAATTGATTGAAGTTGCAAAAGATCCTCGTTTTGGTAACACACATGCTCTTATCTTGTTTGAAACACCTCAAGATGCCCTTCGTGCCATCGAAGGCGGCGTGCCAATCAAAACCCTTAACGTTGGTTCTATGGCCCACTCAACAGGTAAAACAATGATCAACAACGTCTTGTCTATGGACAAAGATGATGTTGCAACATTTGAAAAAATGCGTGACCTCGGTGTTGAATTTGATGTACGTAAAGTACCAAACGACACGAAAAAAGATTTGTTTGACTTGATTAAGAAAGCAAACGTTCAATAATTTTAATCTGTTTTATCATTTTTGAAAACAGGATTAAATACTTTATTAAAACTAAATAGAAAAGGAATAAAACCATGTCAGATATTTCAATCATTTCTGCTATCTTGGTTGTAGTTGTTGCCTTCCTTGCAGGTCTTGAAGGTATCCTCGACCAATTCCAATTCCATCAACCAATCGTCGCATGTACCCTTATCGGACTTGTAACAGGTAACCTTGAAGCAGGTGTTATGCTTGGTGGATCTCTTCAAATGATCGCCCTTGGTTGGGCTAACATCGGAGCTGCCGTAGCTCCTGACGCTGCTCTTGCATCTGTTGCTGCAGCGATCATCTTGATCAAAGGTGGTAACTTTACTACTGAAGGTATCGCCGTCGCAACAGCCACAGCTATCCCTCTTGCTGTAGCTGGACTTTTCTTGACAATGATTGTTCGTACAATCTCAGTTGCCTTGGTTCACTCAGCTGACGCAGCTGCAAAAGAAGGAAACATTGCGGCTGTTGAACGCGCTCACTACTTTGCCCTTGTTCTTCAAGGTCTTCGTATCGCTATCCCTGCAGCCTTCCTTATCGCTATCCCAGCTTCTGCTGTTCAAGACGCTCTTGGTTTGATGCCAGACTGGTTGAACGGTGGTATGGCTGTCGGTGGTGCTATGGTCGTTGCCGTTGGTTACGCTATGGTTATCAACATGATGGCAACTCGTGAAGTATGGCCATTCTTCGCTATCGGTTTTGCTCTTGCAGCTATCTCTCAATTGACTTTGATTGCCCTTGGTGTCATCGGTGTTGCCCTTGCCTTCATCTACCTTAACCTTACAAAACAAGGTGGAAACGGTGGCGGCGGAGCTGCGACTTCTAACGACCCAATCGGTGATATCCTAGAAGACTACTAGAAAGGGGAACAATCATGGCTGAAAAAATTCAATTATCAAAATCAGATCGTCAAAAAGTTTGGTGGCGTTCACAATTCCTTCAAGGTTCTTGGAACTACGAACGTATGCAAAACTTGGGTTGGGCTTACTCATTAATCCCAGCTATCAAAAAATTATACACTAAAAAAGAAGACCAAGCGGCTGCTCTTGAGCGTCACCTTGAGTTCTTCAACACTCACCCATACGTAGCTGCTCCTATCATGGGGGTTACTCTTGCACTTGAAGAAGAGCGCGCTAACGGTGTAGAAATCGATGACGCGGCTATCCAAGGGGTTAAAATCGGTATGATGGGACCTCTTGCTGGTATCGGTGACCCAGTATTCTGGTTTACAGTTCGTCCTATCCTTGGAGCCCTTGGTGCATCACTTGCTGCATCTGGTAACATTGTTGGTCCCCTTCTCTTCTTCTTTGGATGGAATGCTATCCGTATGGCCTTCCTATGGTATACACAAGAGTTCGGTTACAAAGCTGGATCTGAGATCACTAAAGACATGTCTGGTGGTATCTTGAAAGACATCACTAAAGGTGCTTCTATCCTTGGTATGTTCATCCTTGCCGTTCTTGTACAACGTTGGGTATCCATCAACTTCACTATCAACCTTCCAGGCAAACAATTGTCAGAAGGTGCCTACATCAACTTCCCAGAAGGTCCTGTTACAGGAGCTGAGTTGAAGGGCATTCTTGGTCAAGCGCTTAGTGGTATGAGCCTAGATAGAGTTCAACCACAAACGCTTCAAGGTCAGTTGGACTCATTGATTCCAGGATTGATGGGACTTCTCCTTACTTTCCTTTGCATGTGGTTGCTTAAGAAAAAAGTATCTCCAATCACAATCATCCTTGCCCTCTTTGCAGTTGGTATCGCAGCTCGTTTCTTCGGTATCATGTAATCTCGGTGAGAATATATAAACAAAAAAGAATCAGGATTAAACCTGATTCTTTTTATGTATCAACTTTTTCTCCTAGTAAGATAATGAAAGCACCCAATCACCACTGCTAGTATGGCAACATAGAGTAGCTGTTTGGCTTCTAAAGGCACAAAAGCTCCCTGTAGGATAAAAGTATTGGCAAGTACACCAACAAGGGCTGCAAGGCTCAAAAACGTGAGCAAAAGCATCTTGTATCGATTAAAAGGCAAGCTGACCTTGGCAACTAGACACAGACCATTGATCAGGGCAAGGAGGAAGCAAATAAATTTGACCTGACCTGGGACAGTGATAAAGAAATTGGTCAAAAGAACACTAGCAACCAGAACGCCACCACCAATCGCCGCGTTGGTTAGGATATCTCTCATAAAGTGAGTGCTAACCTTTTCTTTATTGGACTCAAAAGTCAGGAAGAAGGATGGAATCCCAATCGTAATGGCTGAAATGATTGTAAACTGAATGGGGATAAAGGCAAATTCCAAACCAAATACCACACTCAAAATGGCAAAAACGATGGAGAAGAAGGTCTTTGTTAGAAAAAGAGAGGCTACCTTTTGGATGTTGTTAATGACCCGGCGTCCTTCCATCAAGATATCATAAAATACTGCAAAGTCATCTGTGAGAAAAACAATATTGGATACACTTTTGGCTGCACTCGTAGCCCCCTTCATGGCAAAACTAATATCTGCTTTCTTGAGAGCCAGAACATCATTGACTCCATCACCACTCATGGCAACTGTTTTACCAGCATTTTGCAAAATAGATACCATCTTTTGCTTCTGTTCAGGTGTCACACGTCCAAATATTTCGTGTTCCAAGACCACTCTTTCAAAGTCATCATCGCTCACCTTGGTCATATCAATAGCCCGCGCTTCTTCCTTAAAACCTGCCTTACGAGCCACCCCATATACAGCCACATGATTATCACCACTGATAATCTTCACTTCAACACCTTGAGATTCGAAATAGTCAAAGGTTTCCTTGGTATTGTCCTTAATCTCATCTGACAAAACGACGTGGCCTAGTAGTTCCACATTAGCTGGACTCGTAATCTGGTCCCTGCTATGAGCGAGTGTTAAGATTCGAAAACCTTGCTGTTTTAGATGTTCATAGTAGGCATCCATCGGCTGGGTAAAGCCTAGAAACTCATAGGCTCCGAAGAAATAGGTCCCACCCTCTTTTACTTGGACAAAGGAATACTTATTTTTACTTGAAAATGCACCGACTTCTTGAACTTCCCACTTTTTCTCACAGGTTAAGTAAGTCTTCAGAGCTCGGGAAGTTGCATTTTCATCTTCGAAATAAGCCAAATAAGAAGATAGTTTCTCTGCTACATTAGCATCCATTTCTTGGACCTTCATATTCCCCGTCGTGATAGTTCCCGTCTTATCAAAACAAAGAATATCTACTCGCGCCAAGGTCTCTACACAGTATAGCTCCTGTACCAGAACCTTCTTTTTAGCCAGCTTCATGGCTGCTACTGCTAGGGACACACTAACCAAGAGAATCAAACCCTCTGGAATCATGCCGACCAAGGCACCTGAACTTCCTAAAACAATTTCAACATAAGACCGTCCTAGACTAAAACCTCTGACATAGAGCAGAATGGCAACTGGCACCAGCAAGATCGAGACGATTTTTAAAATCTTATCCATGTAATCGCGTAGTTGAGAAGGGTATTTTTTGAATTCCTTGCTGGATTTTGCGAGTTTGTTGATATAACTATCGGGTCCGACCGCCGTCGCCGTGACCAGACAAGTACCGCTAACGACATTGCTTCCGCTCATCAGCTTGTCACCTGCTGTTTTAAAGACTGAATCACTCTCACCAGTCAGCAAGGACTCATCCACTTCGATCGTTCCTTCAAGCACTTCTGCATCGACAGGTACCTGATCTCCCAGATTGAGATGCAGATATTCCCCCAGAACGATGTCTTCTGGATCAATCTCGATCGTTTGACCATCTCGATTGACCTTGTACTTACTTTTACCAAGCAAACTTAGCTTTTCCAAAGCATTTTTTGAACGCACTTCTTGGAAAATCCCGATAGCTGTATTGATAGCAATCACACCTAAAAAGAGCATGTTCTCAAATCGCAAGGTTGTGGCTACCAGAACTGCCAGAGCCAGGTTCATGGCATTAAAGAAGGTAAAGATATTTGAAACGACGATTTCCTTGGTTGTTTTGTAGGGTTTAATGTCGCTGATATTTCGTTGACGATCCTTGATGTCTTGACTGCTTAAATACTTCATTTCTACTCCGATATCCTTTTGTACTACTATAGTAACACATATCTTTTTCTCTGTCACTTAAAGACTCAAAATAAGGAGAACTCCCTTGGCAAGCATCACCTATCGCCACTTCAAGAAGAACTTAAAAAGAGGCTAGGATTCCCCTAACCTCTTTTCTTTATGCTTTATTCTGCCAAGGCTCCCATTGGATCCCATGGTGCAAGTACGATTGGTTCTGCTTCATAGGCAGCTTGTTCTTCTGCTGTCAGCAATTCTTTACGGACAACGATTTGGTAAGTGTATTCGTCCATCCAAGCGTCTGAGGCGACAAAGTAACCATCTGCACCGACCTTGTCTCCCCATGAGTTTTCAACTTTCCACTTGGTTGACTTGCCATTTTCGTCCAAGTCCACACCTGTCAAGACCATGGCGTGGGTCATCAAACTTTCGCTGTAGTCCAAACGTCCAGCCTTGTCTTGAGTCAGTTGAATATCCATGCTTGATTCAAAGTCATAAACATCAGTCGCAAGGATTCCAGCTTTGCGGTTGCTGAGCTGGCCGACATCTGAACCAAACCAAACAGTTTCTCCTGTTTGCATTTGGGCAATCGCCAATTCTTTTAAGCGCTCCATTGGTACGTTGATGTAACGAACTGCACGGCTACCAACCACATTTCCCAACATCTCAACTGTGTAAGATTTACCGTAAGGCTTGTCAGCAGTTGGAGCATTGATAACAGAAACGTAGTCTTCTAGAGGAAGATTGACATATTTCTTGTAAAACTCTTGTGGCGTGATACCCTTTTCGCTTTGGTAGTTATCATCCTTATCGCGATAAGCAAAGTCAAATTTACGCGGTGGAAGACCTAGTGACATAGCAAGGAAGTTAAAGATTTCTTGCAAGAGGTCTTCTTTCTTAGCTTGAACAGTCGCTTGGTCAGCACCAGAAGCGAGCAAGTCACGCAAGATTTGGGCATCTTGGCGAAGCAATTTGTTAAGAATTGCATTGAGCTCACGGCTATTACTAGATGAAACAGACTCAGGGTAAACTGACTTAGGAACGACACCATATTTTTCAAAGAGGGCCACGACCATATCCCACTGTCCACCGTCTTGTTGTGGAGTTTGGAGTAGGAAGCTAACCTTACGGCTCGTCAATTCTTGATCTGCAGTCGCAATGACTTGCTCCAAGAACCAGTTGGATTTCTCGTACTTGTCCCAGAAGAAAGTGTGGGCTTGTGACAACTCAAAGTTTTCCAGTTTGTATTGAGAGATGAGTTTGTGGCGGAAGGTGTTGAGAGCTGCAAACATCCAGCAACGACCAGAGGCTTTCTGGTTAGTAACCTTGTCCTTGGTCAAATCCAATGAGAAAACAGGTGTATTGTCTACATGGCTTTGGCGACGTTCTAGGGCTGCAAAAATTCCGTTGTGGCTGGCAGCATTTTCAATCGCTTGGTATTTGACATTTGCTTCATAGTTAGCAAATAATTTATCTGTAAATGATTCTTGAATCGCGTTCATAGATTCCTCCTTTTATTCTACTGTCTATTATAACTCTTTTCACAAATGAAGCAACCGAAAAACTTAAAAAGACAAGGACATTCTCCTCACCTTTTCTAACATAATCCAAACTAAGCAATACTTGCAAAGAGAACTTCTAACTCCTCCTTGGTCAAACGACGCCATTCTCCTTGTTCTAAGTTCTCATCCAAGACTAGAGTTCCCATCGTCAAACGTTGTAAGTCCACCACTTCCTTGCCACAGTAGGCCACCATACGCTTGACTTGATGGAACTTCCCTTCAGCAATGGTCACACGAACCAGACTTTGATTCTTTACTGAATCTACCGACACAATCTCCAGCTTAGCTGGCTGGCAGGTAAAATCCTTGAGCGGAATGCCCTTGACAAATGTCTCCACATCTTCTTGGGTCATAATTCCCTCGACGTGTGCCAGATAGGTCTTATCCACATGACGTTTTGGTGAAAGAAGAGCATGGGCAAGCTGACCGTCATTGGTCAAAAGCAGGAGGCCATGCGTGTCAATATCCAAACGCCCTACTGGAAAAACTTCCTTGGTCCGAGCAATATCATCCAACAAGTCCAACACTGTTCTGTGTTTAGAATCCTCAGTCGCTGAAATGACTCCTTGGGGCTTGTTCATCATGTAGTAGACAAACTCTTCATACTCCAGCACTTGGCCATCAAAGCGAATCTCATCTCTTTCCTCATTGATCTGCAGTTTAGCTGACTTTTCTTTTTTACCATTTACCGTCACCCGCCCAGCCTTGAGCAAGTTTTTGACTTCTGTCCGACTCCCCACAGCACAGGCAACTAAAAATTTATCTAATCTCATAGAACTATTATATCATACTCAAAAGGAGGCTGGTACAATGACCAACCTCCTTTTCGTTTCATACTCTTCAAAAATCAGATTCAAACCGCGTCAACGTCCATCTGCAACCTCAAAACAGTGTTTTGAGCTGACTTCGTCAGTTCTATACACAACCTCAAAGCAGTGCTTTGAGCAGTCTGCGGCTAGTTTCCTAGTTTGCTCTTTGATTTTCATTGAGTATCAGATTTAAGAAATTAACTTCCTCGTCTCCAGAAAATAGCTAAGACAACCATAGCACCTAAAACAGCTGGAACAATGGCTATCCCCGCTAGGTTTGGACCCCAAGTTCCAAAGAGCAGGTGCCCCAAAGAAGCACCAATCCAGCCGAGAAACATTTTCCCAAAGCATCCCATTCGTTCTCCACGATTGGTGATAGCCCCTGCTAGTAGTCCAATTAAAAGGCCGACAAACATGCTTCCAATCATAGCTTCTCCTTAATTTGCCCAGTCTCCATTACGGAAAAGGGGTACGCGTGTTCCATCCTCACGGATACCATCGATATCCATTTGATTCGAACCAATCATAAAGTCCACGTGAACATCTGAACGGTTCAGTCCTGCAGCTTCAAGTTCTTCTTCGCTCATCTCTGCTCCACCAACAACGCTGGTCGCATAGGCTGCTCCGATAGCCAAGTGGTTTGAAGCATTTTCATCGAAAAGAGTGTTAAAGAAGGTAATCCCTGACTGTGAGATTGGACTTGGATCTGGTACCAAGGCACATTCACCCAAGGCACGCGCACCCGCATTTTCAAAGGCAAGGTCTTTCATGACCTGATCACCCTTATCAGCAGTGATATCTACGATTTGACCATCCTTGAAGGTTACTTTAATTCCCTCAATGATATTTCCGTTGTAGCTAAGTGGTTTTGTAGAAGTAACATAGCCATCTGCGAGACGAAAATCAGGCGCTGTGAAGACTTCCTCTGTCGGCATATTTGGCAAGAATCCTTCGCCCTGTGCATTGATAGCACCAGCTGATTCCCAAACGTGGTTCTTAGGTAAGCCAAGTGTCAAATCAGTTCCTGGCGCTGTATAATGAAGGGCTGAAAATTGCTCCTTATTAAGCATATCTGCCTTGCTCTTGAGGATAGCAGCGTGTTCTTCCCAGGCCTTAACAGGATCTTCTTCGTAGACACGGCAGGTTTTGAAGATTTGGTCCCAAAGGAGATCAACTGCTTCTTCATCGCTTGTAGCATTTGGAAAGACTTTTTTAGCCCACTCAAGTCCAGCAGCGGCTGCCACAGTCCAGCTAACCTTGTTGGATTGAGTTGCGATGCGCATTGGCTTCATCGCAAGTCCCATAGCTTTGGCAGAAGCTGAAAGCTTATCCGCATCCACTCCGTTCAAGGCACCTGGATCAGAAGAACGGACACCAAGACGGCTAGCCTTATTCTCCAAGAGATAGTTCATCTCAGCAATCTTGTATTCTGGCACATTGTCCAAACGGTCCATTGGTGCATGGAGGAATTTCTCGCGATTGATGACATCATCTGTCCACTGAACAATAACCTCATGCGCACCCAAGGCATAAGCTTCTTTCACGATCAAATGCGCCAACTCACGTTGCTCCACATCGATAGAGAGAGCCAAAGTGTGACCAGGTTGCACGTTGATTCCATTCGCAACCAACAATTTCGCATATTTTTCTAGATTTTCTTTAAAATTTGGTAAAACCATTTTGTTTTTCCTTTTCTATTTTTCTTTTAAAGCAGAAAACAATCCTGCTAAAGCAATGGCACCCGACAGAAGCACTGTAGATAGGATAATTGTTTCATCTGCCAGCTCTAGCTGATAGTTAAAAACCTTTTCAGCTGGTTTGTCTTCCGCAAAGATTCTAAGTTTCATAAAGATGTTCTCCGTTCTAATCCTTAAAACAAATCATCAAACAAACTCAACTGGTTATCCTCTGGCATATTGCCAAGAATCCCCATTTCATCCATCTTTTCAACCAAGGTCGATGACAGTCCGCCACGCTTGCGCAGTTCTGTCTTAGAGAGGAACTCACCCTCTTCACGCGCACGCACCAACTGCTTAGCAACGTTCTCTCCCAGACCATCCATTGCTACAAATGGCGGAATGAGGGTATCCCCATCGATGAGGAACTCTGTTGCCTGACTACGGTAGAGATCGAGTTTGCCAAACTTGAAACCACGTTCCCACATTTCATTGACAATCTCAAGAGTTGTATAGAGGTCAATTTCCACATTAGAGGCTTCATTATTCTTCCGTTTTTCAGCAATTTCTTGCATCTTGCGCTTGATGGCATCCAAACCCGCCCCCATGGTCTTGATATCAAAAGCCTTGGCTCGGATTGAGAAATAAGCACAGTAGTAATAAATCGGATGGTGAACCTTGAAGTAGGCCACACGCAAGGCCATCATAACGTAGGCGGCCGCATGGGCCTTAGGGAACATGTACTTGATTTTCCCACAGGACTCGATATACCACTCTGGCACCTTATTGGCCTTCATAGCCTCGATGTAGCCATTTCGCTCCTCTTCGGAAATCTTTAGCCACATGCCCTTACGTACCCGTTCCATGATAGTAAAAGCCATCTTAGGTTCAAGACCAGCATGCATGAGATAAACCATGATATCGTCCCGACAACCGATAACAGTCGATAGGTCCGCAATCCCTTGCTTGATCAGATCCTGGGCGTTCCCCAGCCACACATCGGTACCGTGGGATAGACCTGAGAGCTGAAGCAACTCTGCAAAAGTCGTCGGATGCGTCTCATCTACCATTCCACGTACAAAGTTAGTTCCAAACTCTGGAATTCCCAGCATACCTGTCGGAGTTCCAATTTGCTCAGGCGTCACCCCTAAAACTTCCGTTCCAGAAAAGAGAGCCATAACGCTTTCATCATCCATGGGAATTTCATTAGGGTCAATACCAGACAAGTCCTGCAATTTCCGAATCATGGTCGGATCATCATGCCCCAGTACATCAAGTTTGAGGACATTCTCATCGATATCGTGGAAGTTAAAGTGAGTCGTCTGCCATTCAGCCGTCACGTCATCTGCTGGATACTGAACAGGCGTAAAATCGTAGACATCCATGTAGTTCGGAATAACAACGATTCCCCCCGGGTGTTGTCCTGTTGTCCGCTTGACACCAGCCGCACCCTGAGCGAGGCGTTCCACCTCTGCATCACGATAAAACTTCCCATAGTCCCGCTCATAGCCCTTGACAAAGCCATAGGCAGTCTTGGCAGCCACCGTACCAACCGTTCCTGCACGGAAGGCATATTCTTCACCAAAGATATCACGCACATCCAAGTGAGCGCTAGGCTGGTCTTCTCCCGAAAAGTTCAAGTCAATATCGGGAACCTTATCTCCATCAAAACCAAGGAAGGTCTCGAACGGAATATCCTGCCCATTTTTGCTGAGTTTGTGACCACACTTTGGACAGTCCTTATCAGGCATATCAAATCCTGAACCGTAAGAACCATCTGTGATAAATTCACTATACTGACACTGACTACAAACATAATGAGGAGAGAGAGGATTAACCTCCGTAATCCCAATCATGGTCGCAACGAAACTGGAACCGACAGATCCACGAGAACCAACCAAGTAGCCCCGTTCATTGGAACGTTGCACCAGCATCTGCGATGCCAGATAAATCACGGCAAATCCATTTCCCAGTATGGATGTTAATTCTTTTTCAATCCGCAAATCAACAATATCTGGCAGCGGATTTCCATAAATCTCAAAAGCTTTCTTGTAGGTCAGCTCAGCAACCGTTTCTTCCGCCTTATCGATGAAAGGAGTGTACAAGTCACCCTTAACAACCTCAACAGGTTCAAAGATATCTGCCAAGGCATTAGTGTTTTCAATGACTAATTTGCGTGCTAAATCTTCTCCCAAGAAAGCAAATTCATCCAACATTTCATTGGTCGTTCTAAAATGAGCCTTCGGTAGCGGTGCTGGTTGGGCATGTTCGCCGTGACCGATGGTTCGGTTAATCATAGCCCCCTGTCCCAAACTACGGACGATAATTTCACGGTAAATCTCTTCTTCCGGTTCGATATAATGAACATTTCCCGTAGCCAAAACGGGCTTGCCAAGACGGTCTCCCACCTCTATCAAACTCTTGATAATAGTCTGGAGCTCCTCCATATCCTTAACCTGCTCTTTAGCAATCAATGGTGCATAGATAGCTGGTGGCATGACCTCGATAAAGTCATAATACTTGGCCACCTCGACTGCCGCATCCACACCTTGGGAAACGACCGCATCGAAAACTTCACCTTCTGAACAGGCTGAGCCCAAAATCAAACCTTCCCGATGAGCATCTAGAACCGTTCTCGGAATCCGTGGCACCCCTTCAAAGTACTTGGTATTGGACAAAGAAACCAGCTTAAAGATGTTTTTTAGACCTACTTGATTCTTGACATAGATGGTCGCATGCTTGATCCGAGCTTTTTTATAAGAGTCTGGACTAATCAAATCAATATTCAGTCTAGCTAGATCAGTCACACCATGTTTTTCCGCTACATCCTTGATAAAGATAAAGAGCAAACGACCAGTAGCTTCCGCATCGTAGTTGGCCATGTGGTGGTGGTCCAGTGCCACACCAAAACGCTTGGTCAAAGGTCCCAAACCATGACGTTTATACTCAGGATAGAGGTTTCTAGCAAACTCCAGCGTATCGATAACTGGCTGGCTAATCTTAGGCAAACCATGACGCTCATAATTAGCGTTCATAAAGCCAACGTCAAAGGTAGCATTATGGGCGACTAAGACTGTATCCTTGCAAAATTCTTGGAATTCTTGCAAAACTTGTTCTAGTGGTTTGGCATTTTTGACATGGTCATCTGTAATACCAGTCAACTCGGTAGTAAAGGCTGACAAGGGATATCCAGGATTGATAAATTCGTCAAATTCGGCAATAACATTTCCCTTATACATCTTAGAAGCCGCAACCTGAATCAGGTCATTATAGATGGCTGAGAGACCTGTCGTTTCCACGTCAAAGACAACATAGGTTGCTTCTGACAAGTCCATCTCCACTTCGTTGTAAACGATAGGAACACGGTCTTCAACAATATTGGCTTCCATTCCATAGATTAGCTGAATTCCAGCTTTCTTAGCTGCCTTGTAGCCATGTGGGAAGGACTGAACATTCCCATGGTCCGTGATGGCAACCGCCTTGTGTCCCCACTTTGCAGCTGTCGCAACAATTTTCTCTACTTCTGGCAGAGCATCCATGGTTGACATGTTAGTATGAGCATGAAACTCAACCCGACGCTCACCTTCTGGCATCAAATCCTTCCGCTCATAGTGAACAACTTCCTGCACATCCTGCACATTCATGGTCAAATCGCGTGTGAAGTTATTCATCTCTACATTCCCACGAACACGAAGCCAAGAATTTTTTTTAATGATGTCAAACTTCTGAGCCTCTTCTTCATTCTTAACCCATTTTTGCATTGAAAAGCTTGAAGTGTAGTCCGTCATTTTAAAGTTGATCAAAACGCGACCAGTTCTGGTCACCTTATGCTCCACATCAAAAACGACCCCTTCAAAAACCAAACGATTTTCCTCAGTCGTCACATCAATCATCTGGGTAACTTCAGCCTTATCCAATTTTGATTTTGCCGCAGCCTTTTTAGCCTGAAAATCAAAGGCCGGTTTCTCTTCTACTGGAGGAGGGGCCATCTGTTCCAGTTGTTCCATAGCACGTAAAGCTTCTTCGTTGGCAGCTTGAACGATCTGCTTATTCTCCATATGGAAGGCTGCTTCCTGCTCTTGTGTAAGAGCATCATTCTTTTCGATTTGGCAGACAAAAGCTGGAAAACCAAACTTTTCAAGTTGCTTTGTTAAATTAGGAAGATGATTTTTCTTAAAGTGTTCCTTATCAATCACCTCTGAACCTTCAATAAATAGCTGATTTCCCTCTGCACGAACTTGCAAATTCTGATAAAGAGACTTAAACCCTTGACTAGCACATGGACCTTCAGAAAAAGCCTCCTTATAGTAGGCCTGCAAGAGTTCATTTGAAAATTCTTGAGAGAGAGCCTTGATTTCGAAAACAGCTTGATTCCCTGTCTTAGAAAATTCTTCACTAAGCCCTTTCTTTAACTCTAAAAAGATTTCAATCGGTAAAATATTAGAAAATACAAAATGAAATTCCCAAATCTTACTAATTTTATGAACCACAACACGCTCAATACTTGCATTAACAAGAGCAGGATCCTGTCTCAATTGATCAGAGACTCCTATTTGATTCATTAAAATTTCAAACTTACTTGACATTCAATTTCCTCACATTATTCTCTTACTATTTTACCATAATTAAAGAAAATATATAGCCACTACCATTCCTTAAGCACTGCTAGTTTTCCTAAATTCATTCCTTAAAAACAAAAAAGAAGATTCTCAGAATCTCCTTAACACATATAAAAAAGATACCCTTAAGTATCCCCATACTCAATCGGGAAGACAGGATTCGAACCTGCGACACCTTGGTCCCAAACCAAGTACTCTACCAAGCTGAGCTACTTCCCGCGTTAAATAAAAAAATGCACCCTAGAGGAGTCGAACCTCTAACCGCCTGATTCGTAGTCAGGTACTCTATCCAGTTGAGCTAAGGGTGCTCATCATTATATGCCGAGGACCGGAATCGAACCGGTACGATCGTTACCAATCGCAGGATTTTAAGTCCTGTGCGTCTGCCAGTTCCGCCACCCCGGCCTCTCTAAGCGAACGACGGGATTCGAACCCGCGACCCCCACCTTGGCAAGGTGGTGTTCTACCACTGAACTACGTTCGCATCGACCTCTTATTCTATATAAAAAAATGCCGGCTACATGACTTGAACACGCGACCCTCTGATTACAAATCAGATGCTCTACCAACTGAGCTAAGCCGGCTACTTTCTATTATGCGGGTTAAGGGACTTGAACCCCCACGCCGTTAAGCGCCAGATCCTAAATCTGGTGCGTCTGCCAATTCCGCCAAACCCGCAAATATGACCCGTACTGGGCTCGAACCAGTGACCCATTGATTAAAAGTCAATTGCTCTACCAACTGAGCTAACGAGTCTAAAATAACTTCCGTTACCTTAAACGGTCCCGACGGGAATCGAACCCGCGATCTTCGCCGTGACAGGGCGACGTGATAACCGCTACACTACGGGACCTATATGGGAGTTAACGGGATCGAACCGCTGACCCTCTGCTTGTAAGGCAGATGCTCTCCCAGCTGAGCTAAACTCCCAAAGGGTGGAGTCTAGCTCAGCCAACGGTAAGAAACTTCGTTTCTCTCATCCGCCGATTGTAATTTCGATTTCCTCTCAATTACAACTAAGCTAAACTCCCTCGAGCTAAGCGACTTCCATATCTCACAGGGGGCAACCCCCAACTACTTCCGGCGTTCTAGGGCTTAACTGCTGTGTTCGGCATGGGTACAGGTGTATTGAAT
>NZ_JATS01000005.1:0-43418 GCF_000526095.1 Streptococcus sp. CM6
CAGAAGCAGGTGTGACCTACTCAACAGAATCCTACACAGTTAAAGTAACTGTAGCAGATAACGGTCAAGGTCAATTGGTTGCGACTGTAGAAGATGCGGACGCGGAACGTGTCTTCACTAATATCTATATAGCACCAGTACCAACAGCTACATCAGCAACACTTGAGTTTACGAAAGAATTGACTGGTCGTGCCTTGGTTGATGGTGAATTCCAATTTGAATTGTATGAAGGTACAAAACTAGTTGATACAAAAACAAACCAAGCTGGAAAAGTGACATTTAAAGCAATCAACTATGATGCAGAAGGTGTTCATACTTATACTGTAAAAGAAGTGAATGCCGGAGCAACTGGTATTACTTACGACACAGAAAAGACTGCAGTGGTAACAGTAACCAAAGATGCAGCAACAAATGCCTTGAAGGCAACTGTTGAATACCCAGCAGGTAATGTCTTCAAGAATAGCTTCAAAGCACCAGCGGTAGAAGCTACGATTGAAGCAACTAAGAAACTTGAAGGTAAAGAACTTGCGGCTGATGCTTATACTTTCGAATTGAAAGAGAAAGGCGCTGTTGTAGCTACAGCTAAGAATACTGCCGAAGGTAAAGTAGCCTTTGTTCGTTCATTCGAAGAAGCAGGTACTCATACTTATACCTTGGTTGAAAAAGTTGGTACTGAAGAGGGTGTTGAATACGATAAGACCGAGCATACCGTAACAGTCACTGTAGTTGCGGATGATCAAGGTCTCTTGACTGCAAAGGTTTCGTATGCCGATGGTAAAGAAGTTGTATTTACAAATAAATACACTGTTCCAACACCAACACCAGAACCAAATCCAAATCCAGCTCCAAATAATCCAGGAACAACGCCAGATCCAGCACCAACACCAGATCCAAACCCAACACCGGATCCAGATCCAAATAAACCAGGAGAAAAAGAGGAACCAAAACCAACACCTCCAGCTACGGAGACTAAAGGTAAAGCTGAACTTCCAAATACAGGTGAAGCAACCTCTATCCTTTCTGCAATTGGATTTGTAGTATTGGCATTGAGCGGATTGGTATTCTTCGTAAAACGTAAAGCTTAGGCTTTCGTAGGAGAAACATGAAACTTGGTAAGTGAGAATATTTCTTCTCTCTTAAACTTGATAGAGAAAGTCTCTAGAAAATTCGTTTTCTAGGGACTTTTTTTGTACTTCAAAAAATTTTTTAAAAAATAGTCAAATTTGGTCAAAAAGTTATTGACTTTTACTGACTAATGTGATATAGTAGAAACATAAGGAAAATGAATTCCTTAGAAAACCTCATTTTCAATGATTCTATTTCTTGAAAATGTATAATAGATACCCTAGAAAGGGGTGAGGCCTATGTTAAATCTAACAGACTTTGAAAAGAAAATGATAAAAGGCTTATTTAAAAAAGAAAAACCAGAAGTTATTCTTAGGGTAGCAAGTTAGCTAGTCTAAAATTTTTAAAACAAAGGTCAAAGATAGTCAATATCAGAGATCGCATCTAATTAAGAATAAACGAGGTAAAGAATATGAACAACAACTTTAATAACTTTAACAACATGGATGATTTATTTAACCAATTGATGGGTGGTATGCGAGGATACAGTTCTGAAAACCGTCGCTACTTGATTAATGGACGTGAAGTGACACCTGAGGAATTTGCTCACTATCGTGCAACTGGTCAATTGCCAGGAAATGCAGAAGTTGATGGACAAATGCAACAACACGCTTCAGGTATGAAACAAGACGGTGTCCTTGCTAAACTAGGTCGTAACTTGACCGCAGAAGCTCGTGAGGGCAAGTTGGATCCTGTTATCGGACGAAACAAGGAAATTCAAGAAACATCTGAAATCCTCTCACGTCGCACCAAAAACAATCCTGTACTTGTCGGAGATGCAGGTGTTGGTAAGACAGCCGTTGTCGAAGGCCTAGCACAGGCCATTGTGAACGGAGATGTTCCAGCTGCTATTAAGAACAAGGAAATTATTTCCATTGATATCTCAGGTCTTGAGGCTGGTACTCAATACCGTGGCAGCTTTGAAGAAAACGTTCAAAATCTAGTCAATGAAGTAAAAGAAGCAGGAAATATTATCCTCTTCTTTGATGAAATTCACCAAATTCTCGGTGCTGGTAGCACTGGTGGAGACAGCGGATCTAAAGGGCTTGCAGATATTCTCAAACCAGCTCTCTCTCGAGGTGAGTTGACCGTTATTGGGGCAACGACTCAAGACGAATACCGTAACACCATCTTGAAAAATGCAGCTCTTGCTCGTCGTTTCAACGAAGTGAAGGTCAATGCTCCTTCAGCAGAGGATACCTTTAAAATCCTTCAAGGGATTCGTGATCTCTATCAACAACACCACAATGTCATTTTGCCAGACGAAGTCTTGAAAGCAGCAGTTGATTATTCTGTCCAATACATTCCTCAACGTAGCTTGCCAGATAAGGCTATCGACCTTGTCGATGTAACGGCTGCTCACTTGGCAGCTCAACATCCTGTAACAGATGTGCATGCTGTTGAACGTGAAATTGAGGCAGAAAAAGACAAGCAAGAAAAAGCAGTTGAGGCAGAAGACTTTGAAGCAGCTCTTAATGCCAAAACACGCATTGCAGAATTGGAGAAAAAAATCGAAAACCACACAGAAGACATGAAAGTGACTGCAAGTGTCAACGATGTGGCTGAATCTGTGGAACGAATGACAGGTATTCCAGTGTCACAAATGGGAGCATCAGACATCGAACGTTTGAAAGATATGGCTCATCGCTTGGAACACAAGGTTATTGGCCAAGATAAGGCGGTAGAAGCTGTCGCTCGTGCCATCCGTCGTAACCGTGCTGGTTTTGATGAAGGCAATCGCCCAATCGGTAGCTTCCTCTTTGTAGGGCCTACTGGGGTTGGTAAGACAGAACTTGCTAAGCAATTGGCGCTCGATATGTTTGGAACTAAGGACGCTATCATTCGTTTGGATATGTCCGAATATAGTGACCGTACAGCTGTTTCTAAGTTAATCGGTACAACAGCAGGTTATGTGGGTTATGATGACAATAGCAATACTTTGACAGAACGTGTTCGTCGTAATCCATACTCTATCATTCTCTTGGACGAAATTGAAAAGGCTGATCCTCAAGTAATCACCCTTCTCCTCCAAGTATTGGATGACGGTCGTTTAACTGATGGTCAAGGAAATACAGTGAACTTCAAGAACACTGTCATTATCGCAACATCAAATGCTGGATTTGGCTATGAAGCCAACTTGACAGAAGATGCGGACAAACCAGAATTGATGGATCGTTTGAAACCATACTTCCGTCCAGAATTCCTCAATCGCTTTAACGCAGTTATCGAGTTCTCACACTTGAATAAGGAAGACCTTTCTAAGATTGTGGACTTGATGTTGGCGGAAGTCAACCAAACTTTGGCTAAGAAAGACATTGATTTGGAAGTTAGTCAAGCAGCTAAGGACTTTATCACAGAAGAAGGCTATGATGAAGTTATGGGTGTTCGTCCGCTCCGCCGCGTGGTTGAACAACAAATTCGTGATAAAGTAACAGACTTCCACTTGGATCATCTAGATGCCAAACATTTGGAAGCAGACATGGAAGATGGCGTTTTGGTCATTCGTGAAAAAGCCTAACTCAAGATTTTGAGAATAAAAAAGAAGGAACTAGCTAAAAGCTAGTTCCTTTTTGTGTTTAGATAACATGACGCTCAAAGGCATCATCTGAGATTCCTTGTTCCAGGATGAGTTTCGCCCATTCTTTAGCTGAAAAGAGGCTGTGGTCCTTGTAGTTTCCGCAAGATTCGATGGTTGTTCCAGGGACATCTTCCCAAGTAGTGGTTTCAGCAATTTCCTTGAGCGAATCCTTGATAACGGCCGCAATTTCAGCGCTAGTATGGCGTCCCCACATAATCATGTGGAAGCCTGTGCGGCAACCAAATGGTGAGCAGTCAATCATGCCGTCAATGCGGGTACGGATGAGTTTTGCCAAGAGGTGTTCGATAGTGTGAAGGCCAGCGGTAGGGATAGAGTCCTCATTTGGCTGTACCAAGCGAATATCAAAGTTGGAGATGACATCTCCCTTTGGCCCTGTTTCTTCCCCAATCAAGCGAACATAGGGTGCTTTAACAATAGTGTGGTCAAGTTCAAAACTTTCAACAATAACTTCTTTTGACATGGTAGTTCCTTTCAGTTTTCTTTTTTCATTATATCATAAAGGGTGCTGTTGATGGAGTTTGATAAATAATTTTTTGAGACTAGAATGATAATAAAGTCTCTATACATAAACCTCAGAATTATAAAAAAGAATGGAGTAAAGGAAAAGAAAAACTGAGTTCTTTCTAATGAAGCTAGAGCGACTTTTGAAAAGTGGATCAACTTTTTCTGAAATTTCTGTTTAATCTCTGAACTAATTCTGAACTAGATTGGGTATACTGGAGAAAATAAAGATAAAGGAGTTCAGTATGGAACATATGGTGAAAATAGAAGGCGTCTGCAAAAAGCATGGCAGCAAGCAGATTTTAGAAGATATTTCTTTTACAGCTAGAAGCGGTCGGATTACAGCTTTTCTAGGCCCAAATGGTGCAGGGAAAAGTTCGACCTTGAGGATTCTCTTGGGGTTAGATTGGGCGACAGCAGGAACTGCGACTTTTGATGGACAAACCTATCAGTCAATGATTTATCCTCTCAAAACAGTAGGTGCAGCTTTTGACGGTATTGGAGGTCTGCCAAATAGAAAGGTTTACGACCATCTGCATATTATTGCTGCAAGTAATGCTATTTCCAAGTCTCGGATCGATGAGGTTTTGGAGATGACTGGAATCGCTCATAAGAGGAAGGACCTCTTGTCAAGCCTGTCTCTGGGGGAAGGTCAACGCTTGGGTTTGGCAGCAGCTTTGCTGGGTGATCCTCAGTTTCTTATATTAGACGAGCCGACTAATGGGCTGGATCCAAGTGGGATTAAGTGGTTTAGAAAGTTTATCCGTCAGCAGGTTGATTTAGGGAAAACGGTACTTCTATCTTCCCATATCCTATCAGAGGTGCAAATGGTGACAGATGATGTGGTCTTGATTCATCATGGGCGAATTATTGAGCAAGGACGATTGGAAGAGGTGCTGCAAGATTCAGACAGTCTAGAAGATCTCTTCTTTGATTTGACAGAGGAGGTTTAAGATGAAAGAAACGATGTCCTTATTGCATTCAGAATGGTTGAAAATCCGATCAATCAAGGCTTTCAAAGTGAGTGTGGCCCTCATGCTGCTATTGGTGCCTGTCGTATCCTGGTTGGAGGGCCGACAGTATCTGTCTATCGGCTTGGAGGCTACGCCTGAGACGGTTCCTAATCTGATAAACGCCATTGATCCGCTGGAATATCTAGGTCTCAACGGGGCTTCTATGGCGGTCATGGTTTTGGTCATTTTAGCTGGAATTTTGGGAGCTATGGAATTTCAGTCTCATAGCTTGAGAACCAGTCTTTTAACCTGTAATAACCGCCTGAAGCTGCTTGTGGGGAAACTCATGACCTTTACTTGCTTTTCTCTTGCCATTAGCTTTTTATCAATCTACTTTAGTTATATGGTCATGCATTTCGCTTTAGGAAAGGAAGGGCTTGATCCGATTCTGCTCAATCAAGCAGCTTGGAGTCTGATTTTGTGGAAAACCTTATCTCTAACCTTATTGGGAATCCTTTCATTTTTGATAGGTTTATTGGCTCGGACCATGCTAGTTCCTCTGCTTTTTCTCGTACCCCAAATCTATAATTTAGGAAACTACCTAGCTGCTCACACGAGTTGGGGGACTTATTTGCCACAGCCAGCAGGAGAGTTGTTTGCTGCAACGCCAACTTCCCAATATGCTAACAATCCCTTGCAAGGGCTGTTGATACTTGGTGCATGGTTGCTAGTCATCGGCGGCATGGCTTCTCTGCGCTTTTTGAAGACGGATTTAGGAGGGCGATACTGATGATAAAAGCTCTGCTTAGAAGTGAATGGATTAAGTTCCGTTCTTACTATCTCGCTCTTGGTGCAGCCTTGGTGGTTCTGGTAGTCGTTCCTTTTTTCCTGATGAATCTTGACTATAGTCAGACAGCAGTTGGTCAGACGAAGGCTCTGAGCGAGGTTTTGCATGCCCTCTATCTGGCGCAGCCTGTCATCGTCATCTTCACTTCTCTCTATTTTGCCCAGGAGTTTGTCAAGTCTGGGATGCGAACGAATTTTCTAACTGTATCAAATAGAAAGGCTTGGTTGGCTGGGAAAATCCTTTTTCTGGCCTTACTGCTCTTGGCTCTCTACAGTGTCATGGTAGGCAGCTGTTTCTTTGTTATGCTGGCTCGTTTTGACCTGGACTTTAGCTGGTCCTTACTGGGAAAATTCCTCTATTACAGCTCTTTTGGTCTTCTCAGCAATATTTTTCTGGCTTTTTTAACTGCTGGCCTCGCTTTGCTCTTTCAATCTTGGGTTGTGCCGGTGTCGGTGCTCTTTCCTCTCTTGATTGGTCTCAGCCGTTTATTGGCGACTTTCATCAAGGAGGCAAAGTACCTGCCCGATCTGGCTACGCTAAATCTTTTTGAGTATGAAGGGCTTCAGCATTCAATAGATTTATCAGGGCTGGGAACACAGCTGTTATGGTTAGCTTTGGTTTGGAGCTCTGCTATATTCTTAACCTTGAAACGAGATGTTCGCTAGAGGTATGCTATAATGGAAATCATGAGACAGTATCGTATTTTGATGGTTGATGACGACCAGAGC
The DNA here is from genome assembly GCF_000526095.1 of Streptococcus sp. CM6. NCBI lineage: Bacteria > Bacillati > Bacillota > Bacilli > Lactobacillales > Streptococcaceae > Streptococcus > Streptococcus sp. CM6. The sequence goes on from NZ_JATS01000005.1 coordinate 6,754, forward strand.
ATTTTGAAGCTGGTGAAAAACGTCCTAGAGCTAGATGCCTATGATGTGACGACGCTTGATCGGATAGAAGACCTAGAGCTGACGCATTTTGTCGGATATGACTTGATTCTGCTGGATGTGATGATGGAGCCTGTTAACGGTTTTGAGCTGTGTTCCTACATTCGTCCTCATCTTTCGTGTCCGATTATCTTTTTGACGGCTAAGGAGTTAGAGGCGGACAAAGTGGAAGGACTCTTTCGCGGAGCAGATGACTATATTGTCAAGCCTTTTGGAACCAAAGAATTGCTGGCGCGTGTCAGAGCTCATCTTCGGCGGGAGGAAAGACGTGAGGAGCGCTATTCTGAAATTGCTTCTTGTCAATTTTATCCAGAGCGCTATGAAGTTGCCTGTTTTGGTAAAGTCTTGAAATTTTCAGAGCGTGAGTTTAAGTTACTGCATTTACTTGCTAGCAATCCCAAGCAGACCTTCTCAGCTGAACGCCTGCATACCTTGCTTTACCCAGAAAGCTCAGAAACACAGCTTCGCTCCATCTCAGAATACGTATATCAGATTCGCCAAAAATGCAAACAAGAAGGGTTGCAAGCAATCGCAACAGTGAGAGGAGTAGGCTATAGATGGCAATTAGAACCCGAAATTTCAAAAGCCTAGTCTGGACAACCAGTTTAAAGATCGTCTTTTTTCATGTTTTGATTTTTGTGCTTATAGGTTATGAATTTACGCAAGGAAGTGATCACGTTCTTTTCACCTTGTTCTTTTGGGCAGGGAGCTTGCTGCTGATTACTTTTTATCATATTTTGAAATTGCTCCGAAAAATCGACAGGGAAATAAAAATGCTAACGAGCGAGAAGCTTCTAGAAGAAAATCAAAGCCAGTTTTTTCGGATTGAGGAAATGCTAGAAGTCTATAGCGATTTACGGAGCAGCCACCAAGAAAATGCTCGTCTTCTAGAAAAAGAGCAGCAGCATAATCAGGAGTTGATTTTACAGCTATCAGGGACATCGCACGATTTGAAGACGCCCCTAACTGTGATTAAGGGTAATGCTGAGCTCTTGGAAATGGCGCAGTTAGGCCAGCCACAGGCAGACTATGCTGCTGAGATTTTGCAGGCTAGTTACAAGATGGAAGAATATTGTGCCTCTCTTATTGATTACGCTAAGGCTTTTCAGATTGATTCTAATCAGTTCAGTCAGCTTTCCTTAGAGGACTTTTTGGCCTATCTCCAGGACGATTGGGCACTGTTCAGTAAACAGGAAAGCTATCGTTTTTATCTCCAAGAAGATTGTGATCTTAGTCTGATTTTGTCGATTCATTTGGACTATCTCAAACGGGCTTTGCTCAATATTTTACTGAATGCGCTTGAACATGCGGACCAGGATCAAAAGGAAGTCAAGCTAACGGTATCAGTGCAGCAGGACCAGTTGGTTTTTGCTATCTGGAACAACGGCCCTTCATTTTCAGAGGAGATGCTACTGGGAGCGGAACGGCTCTTTTACCAGAGTGACCAAAGCCGCAATTCAGCTAATCCCCATCATGGTATCGGCTTAGCCTTTTCTAAGCAGGTAGCTCTCTTGCATGGTGGCCGTCTGACCCTGCTCAATCCAGATCAAGGAGGAGCCTCTGTCGAGTTGACAATTTCATTAAAATAAATGAGGATGGAAGATTATAAAAACGCATAATACCAAGTGTCCAAAAGACTTGATATTATGCGTTTGATTTTTTTATTATGTAAAGATTTACTGGATTTTTCTCTCAAATTGAGTTTTTGTCCAGCCTTGTTTATTTACTTACGATACAGGCGATCGTATTGGTAGTATGGGTCAAAGGTTACGTTGATGCCTAGCTTGCGAAGGACATTCTTGTCTTCATCGGTCAAGATGATGGTTGAGTGGGCTTCGCTTCCTTTGAGGTTCCCAAGTTCTTCCATGGCACGCGCAGCATCTGGATTTTCCATAGCTGTGATGGCTAGCGCAATCAAAATTTCATTTGAGTGGAGGCGAGGATTGCGGCTACCTAGATGATCGATTTTAAGACCTTGAATTGGCTTGACGACTTCAGGCTCGATTAGTTTCACTTCCTTAGCGATATCAGCTGATTTTTTGATGGCATTGATTAAGGCGGCAGCTGTAGGACCAAAGAGTTCAGAGTTTTTACCAGTCACGACTTCCCCGCTTGGCAATTCAAGGGCTAGGGCAGGACCACCAGTTTCTTCTGCTTTTTGGCGTGCAGCAACAGCAACCTGACGGTCTGCAGGAGTGATGCCGAGGTCGTTCATGAGCAGTTCAATTTTCTTGACAGCAGTTTCTCCGACTTTTTCAGCTTTAAAATCAAGTACAGTCTGATAGTAGCGACGGATGATTTCTTGTTTCGAAGCTTCGATAGCAGCTTCATTATCAGTAATAGCGAAGCCAACCATGTTGACACCCATGTCTGTTGGTGAAGCGTATGGAGATTCACCGAGAATGCGTTCCAACATACGTTTTAGCACTGGGAAGATTTCGATATCACGGTTGTAATTGACAGTAGTTTCTCCGTAAGTTTGAAGATGGAAGGGGTCAATCATGTTGACATCATCAAGGTCTGCGGTTGCAGCCTCGTAGGCCAAGTTGACCGGATGATGAAGGGGAAGATTCCAAACTGGGAAGGTTTCAAACTTAGCGTAACCAGACTTGATGCCATTGAGTTGGTCATGGTACATATTGGACATACAAGTGGCCAATTTTCCAGAACCAGGTCCAGGAGCGGTTACGACAATCAAGTTGCGACTGGTTTTGATGTAGTCGTTTTTCCCCATACCTTCTGGAGAAATGATGTGGTCCATATCCGTCGGATATCCTTTGATTGGATAATGAAGATAAGAATCAATTCCGTTTTTATCTAACTGGTTGCGGAAGGCATCTGCAGCTGGTTGGCCAGCGTATTGTGTGATGACAACCGAACCAACAAAAATTCCCAGCTCATTGAATTTGTCAATCAAACGGAGAACTTCTTGGTCATAAGAAATGCCCAGGTCGCCACGCGCTTTAGAATGCTCGATGTTGCTTGCGTTAATGGCGATCACAACCTCAACCTGCTCTTTCAATTCTTGCAAGAGCTTGATTTTGTTGTCAGGCTCATAACCAGGAAGAACGCGAGCAGCGTGGAAATCTTCTAACATTTTGCCACCAAACTCCAAATAGAGTTTGCCGTCAAATTGGTTGATGCGCTCCAAGATGTGGTCGCGTTGTAGATTCAAATATTGTTCAGAACTAAAAGCTTGTTTTTTCATTTTTTTACCTCTGACCTCTATTATAATAAAAAAATGGGAGTTAGGAAACTACGGAGCTAAAAAAGAAATCAAAAAGATTAGGCAAACGCTTGCACTAAGTTTAAAAAAGCGCTATCATAGACTATAGATTATTAAAATAATGAGGTAAACAGATGCAAGAAAAATGGTGGCACAATGCCGTAGTCTATCAAGTCTATCCAAAGAGTTTCATGGACAGTAACGGAGATGGGATTGGTGATTTGCCAGGAATTACTAGTAAGTTAGACTACCTAGCTAAGTTAGGAATTACAGCGATTTGGCTTTCTCCCGTTTATGACAGTCCTATGGATGATAATGGCTATGATATTGCTGATTATCAAGCGATTGCAGCTATTTTTGGGACTATGGAGGATATGGACCAACTCATCGCAGAAGCTAAGAAGCGCGATATTCGAATTATCATGGACTTGGTGGTCAATCATACCTCGGATGAGCATGCTTGGTTTGTCGAGGCCTGTGAAAATCCTGATAGCCCCGAGCGTGACTACTATATCTGGCGCGATGAGCCCAACGATTTGGATTCCATCTTTAGTGGATCTGCTTGGGAATACGATGAAAAGTCAGGTCAATACTATCTCCATTTTTTCAGTAAGAAACAGCCTGATCTCAACTGGGAGAACGAAAAACTTCGCCAGAAAATTTACGAGATGATGAACTTCTGGATTGATAAAGGTATTGGTGGTTTCCGTATGGATGTCATTGATATGATTGGCAAGATTCCTGATGAGAAAGTAGTTAATAATGGTCCTATGCTCCACCCCTATCTCAAGGAGATGAACCAAGCCACCTTTGGAGACAAGAATCTCCTGACAGTAGGAGAGACCTGGGGAGCAACGCCAGAGATTGCTAAGCTTTACTCGGATCCAAAGGGACAAGAATTGTCAATGGTCTTCCAGTTTGAACACATCTGTCTTCAATATCAGGAAGGGCAACCTAAGTGGCACTACCAAAAAGAGTTAAATGTAGGGAAATTAAAAGAGATTTTTAACAAATGGCAGACAGAGTTGGGAGTTGAAGACGGCTGGAATTCCCTCTTTTGGAACAACCATGACCTTCCTCGCATCGTCTCTATCTGGGGAAATGACCAAGAATACCGTGAAAAATCCGCCCAAGCCTTTGCAATCTTGCTTCATCTCATGAGAGGGACTCCTTATATCTACCAGGGTGAGGAGATTGGGATGACCAACTATCCGTTTGAAACCCTGGATCAAGTAGAAGATATTGAATCCCTCAACTATGCGCGTGAAGCTCTTGAAAAAGGCGTTCCGATAGAAGAAATCATGGATAGTATCCGTGTCATCGGTCGTGACAATGCCCGTACTCCAATGCAATGGGATGAGAGTAAAAACGCTGGCTTCTCAACAGGTCAACCGTGGTTGGCAGTTAATCCAAACTATCAAGAAATCAACGTTCAAGAAGCACTGGCAAATCCAGATTCTATTTTCTATATTTATCAAAAACTCGTTCAAATCCGCAAGGAAAACAGTTGGCTGATTCGCGCTGACTTTGAATTGCTTGATACGGTTGATAAGGTCTTTGCCTATATTCGTAAAGATAGAGACCGTCGTTTCTTAGTTGTGGCTAACTTGTCCAATGAAAAACAAAACTTTTCAGTAGAAGGAAGAGTTAAGTCAATCTTGATTGAAAACACTACTGCTAAAGAAGCAGTTGAAAAACAAACCTTGGCTCCATGGGATGCTTTCTGTGTGGAACTAACGGATTAAAATAAGTGAACCTCAAGTCTTTGATGCTTGAGGTTCTTTTACTAAAAAAATATGTAGAAAAGTCTTTAAAAATATTTGTTAGAATTTTCTAAAAAATCTGTCGAAAGCCCTTGCTTTTATGAAAAAATAGGGTATAATGGTGAAAACACTATCTTTAAGGAGATTACTTATGAGATCGAAAAAGTGGCTCTTAGGAGCAGGTGCCGTCCTGAGCACAGCCCTTCTTTTAACTGCTTGTGGGCAAAGTGAAAAGAAGGCTGATGCACCCAAGACATTCTCTTATGTCTATGCTATGGATCCATCATCTTTGGACTATAGTGTGACGAGCAAGAGTTCAACTTCTGACGTTATAGCGAACGTCGTCGATGGCCTTTTGGAAAATGATAAGTATGGAAATTTAATTCCATCGCTTGCAGAAGACTGGTCCGTTTCTAAAGATGGCTTGACCTATACCTACAAACTTCGTAAGGGTGTAAAATGGTATACTTCTGAGGGAGAAGAGTACGCTGAAGTCAAGGCTCAGGATTTTGTTACTGGTCTAAAACACGCAGCTGATGGGAAATCAGATGGTCTTACTTTGATTCAAGATTCTATCAAAGGATTAGCTGCCTACATCAGTGGAGAAAGCAATGACTTTTCTACAGTAGGAGTCAAGGCTGTTGACGATTACACGGTAGAATATACGCTCAACAAGCCAGAAAGTTTCTGGAACTCTAAAGTCACAACTGCGACCATGCTTCCAGTAAATGAAGAGTTTTTGAATTCTAAAGGGGGCGACTACGGTGCGCCAACTCCATCAAGCATCCTTTATAACGGTCCTTATTTCTTGAAATCATTGACTTCAAAATCAGCCATTGAATATGAAAAGAATCCAAATTACTGGGATAAGGACAATGTTAAGATTGACAATGTCAAATTAACTTTCTACGATGGATCTGACCAAGAATCTTTGATTCGTAGCTTTACACAAGGTGCCTATACAACAGCTCGTCTCTTCCCAACAAGCTCAAACTTTGAGTCAACTAAAAAAGAGTATGGCGATAAGATTGTTTACAGTCCACAAGAAGCGACAAGCTACTATCTTACTGTTAACGTAAACCGTCAATCTTACAATAAAACAGCCAAAACAGACGAAACTCAAAAAACATCAACGAAAGAAGCTCTTCTCAACAAGAACTTCCGCCAGGCGCTGAACTTTGCTCTTGACCGTCATTCTTATACTGCTCAGTTGAATGGTGAAGAAGGTGCAGACAAGATTATCCGTAACAGCCTAGTGCCTCATGACTACGTTCAAGTGGGCGAAAAAACCTTTGGAGAGTTGGCGCAGGCAGAGCTCGTTTCATATGGAGACCAGTGGAAAGATGTAGCCCTTACAGATGGCAAGGATACGATTTACAGCCCTGAAAAAGCCAAGGCAGCCTTTGCTAAAGCAAAGGAAGAATTGCAAGCTAAGGGTGTTACCTTCCCAATCCATTTGGATATCCCAGTTGAACAAACAGATGTAATCGCGGTTCAACAAACCAACTCACTCAAGCAGTCTATCGAATCATCACTTGGTACTGAAAATGTCATTGTTGATGTCCTTCAAATGACCGATAATGAGAAAATGAGCATTACGTCTCAAGCCAAGGTTCCATCCCAAAAAGACTATGACTTGAACGGAACTGGTTGGGGACCAGACTATCAAGACCCAGCTACCTACCTCAACATCCTTGATGCTAAGAAGGGTTCTGCCCTTAAACACTTGGGTATCACTCGTGGAAAAGATCCAGAAGTGATGGCTCAAGTCGGTCTAGACGAATACAAGAAACTCTTGGATGATGCTGCAGCTGAAACCAGCGACCTCAATAAGCGTTACGAAAAATATGCCAAAGCGCAAGCTTGGGTGTCTGATAGCTCGCTCTTGATTCCAATTGCTTCTTCAGGTGGTTCTCCAACGGTTAGCCGTACCGTACCATTCACAAAAGCATACTCTCAAGTCGGAATCAAGGGAGACCCATTTGTGTTCAAAGGTTTGGAGTTGCAAAATGACGTTGTGACTGCAAAAGAATACGAAGAAGCCTTCAAGAAATGGCAACAAGAAAAAATCGAAACAAATGCCAAATACCAAAAAGAACTTGAAAAACACGTCAAGTAATCTATAAACAGAAAAGGAAGTTGCAGGAAACTATGCTTCCTTTTTTGTTTTGAGACACCAGTTGTCATAAAAGCAGCAACTTTACATTTTTGAATAAATTTGATAAAATATGGTTATGTTATAAAAAGTGACATAAAGGAGCAAATGATGATCAAACTGAAAAAAAGACTAATCGGGACAGGTCTCGTCTTAGCGACAGGGATTTTGCTTTCGGCATGTGGGCAGTCCAACACAGATACTAGCACTTATTCATCAACATTTAGTGCGAATCCAACAACTTTTAACTATCTTCTAGATTATTATGCAGATAACACTGCCGTTGTTACCAATCTCGTTGATGGTTTGCTAGAAAATGACAGCTACGGGAACCTCGTACCTGCTCTTGCAGAGGATTGGTCAGTTTCAGCAGATGGTTTGACCTATACCTACAAGCTTAGAAAAGATGCCAAGTGGTATACAGCTGATGGTGAGGAATATGCTTCAGTCAAAGCTCAGGATTTTGTCACTGGGATCAAATATGCTGCGGACAACAAGGGGCAAGCCATGGATCTGATTCAAAATTCAATCAAGGGATTAGATGACTATGTGACGGGTGTGACCAATGACTTTTCAACTGTTGGTGTGAAGGCTTTGGATGATTACACAGTCGAGTACACTTTGACTCGACCAGAACCGTACTGGAACTCAAAGACGACTAATAGTATCCTTTTCCCAGTCAATGAAGAGTTCTTGAAATCAAAGGATAAGGATTTTGGTACCTTGACGCCAGACAGCATCCTTTATAATGGTCCATATTTGTTAAAAGATTTCACATCAAAATCTTCGATCGAATATGTGAAGAATCCACACTATTATGACCATGATAAAGTGACCATTGAAAAAGTTAAGTTAGCCTACTTTGATGGGTCCGATCAGGAGATGACCATTCGAAACTTTGAAAATGGCGCCTACTCAATTGCGGGAGTCTATCCAAATAGTTCGAACTATGCCAAGACAAAAGAAAAATACCAAGACAATATCGTTTATAGCCTACAAGACAAGACATCTTGGTACTTTAACTTTAACGTCAACCGCAAAACCTATAATCATACCGCTAAAACAACGGATGAACAAAAGAAATCAGCTCAAACAGCTATCTTAAATAAAAATTTCCGTCAGGCTATCAACTTTGGTATTGATCGAACAGCCTACTCTGCTCAATCTAACGGTGAAGAAGCAGCAAGCAAGACCCTCCGTAATACTCTAGTTCCTCCAACATTTGTCCAGGTGGGAGATAAGACCTTTGGAGAAGTAACAGCTTCTAAGCTTGTGAACTACGGGACTGAGTGGTCAGGCATCAATTTGGTAGACGCTCAAGATGCCTACTTTAACAAGGGAAAGGCCCAAGCAAAATTTGCAGAAGCTAAAAAGGAATTGGAAGCCCAAGGCGTGACTTTCCCAATTCATTTGGATGTTCCTGTTGATCAGACGAATAAAAATGCGGTTTCTGGTATGAACTCGGTTAAACAAACCCTTGAAACAGTACTAGGTTCTGACAATATCGTCATTGATGTTCAACAGCTTTCTACAGATGACTTTGGAAATGTTGCCTTCCTAGCACCAAATCCAGCAGCTCGTGACTACGACCTAAACTTTGATGGTTGGGTTGGTGATTACCAGGATCCATCAACTTATCTAGACCCCTTCAATGCTGAAACCGGCTTCTATCTCAAGATTTTTGGCCTTGATGCCAAGGAAGACCAAGAACTCATCAAGAGTCTAGGGTTAGATACCTATACACAACTACTAAAAGAAGCAGATGCTGAGAATAAGGATGTCGCTAAGCGTTATGAAAAATACGCTGAAGCTCAAGCTTGGATGATTGACAATTCTCTAGTCATGTCTGCTATGTCAAATGGTGGTACAGCCTCTGTAACTAAAGTAACTCCGTTTACACGTGCCTACTCCCTAGTAGGTATCAAGGGTGACGGAAATAATTACAAGTACATGAGATTGCAAAAAGACCCTGTCACCAAGAAACAATTTGATGAAGCCAGGGCTAAGTGGGAAGCAGAAAGTAAAAAGGCTATCGAAAAGAGCCAGAAAGAGTTTGAAAATCATATCAAATAAAAACAGAAATGGGGCCCCATAATAAGGGGCCTTGTTTTTGTTTGATCAAGGATTCCGTTAATAGAAGTCATAAATTCAAAATATAGCTAAGAAAAAATGAATGAAAACACTGATATTAGCAGGAATGGATGGAATTTCTTTCATGATTGTGATATAATAATTATAATTATTAACGTGTATAGGGGATTACCATGAGTAGACGTTCAAAGAGAAATCGTTCAGGAAATGTGAAGCGAAGTATTAATATAGCTTTATTAGCCATTTATTTATTATTGAGTGGCTCTTTGCTGTTCTTAATTTTTAGACATAATATCCTAGCCTTTAGGCATCTCAATATCTTAGCTACTGTTCTAGTTTTACTATCTGCTATCGTAGCTCTACTTTTGATAGTATATAAGAAAGCCGAAAAGTTCACGATTTTCTTTTTGGTACTTGCGGTGTTGACTAGTTCGGTTTCGCTATTTGCTCTGCACCAATTTGTGGGCTTGACTAATCACATCAATGCGACATCAAACTACTCAGAGTATTCGATGAGTGTTGTGGTTTTAAAAGATAGTGAAATCAACAACGTTACCCAGTTGGAAAGTGTAACAGGTCCGACTGAAACGGATAATGACAATATCCAAAAATTAATAGCGGATATTAAGACGACTCAGAGCAAAGACTTGGCGGTTGAACAAAGTGCATCTTACTTAGCAGCCTATAAGAGCTTGATTTCAGGTGATGCGAAAGCGATTGTCTTGAACAGTGTCTTTGAAAATATCATTGAAGCAGAGTATCCAGATTATGCTTCGAAGATTAAGAAAATCTATACGAAAAAACTAACCAAGGATGTTGCGGCACCAAAGGTATCTAAGAATCAATCCTTTAATATTTATATCAGTGGTATTGATACCTACGGACCTATCAGTTCGGTTTCACGTTCAGACGTCAACATCTTGATGACTGTAAATCGAGATACTAAGAAAATCCTTCTCACCACAACACCTCGAGATTCTTATGTTCCGATCGCGGACGGAGGAAATAATCAAAAGGATAAATTGACTCACGCAGGGATTTATGGAGTGGACTCATCAATTCATACCTTGGAAAACCTATATGGAGTTGATATTAACTACTATGTTCGTTTGAATTTTACCTCTTTCTTGAAATTGATTGACCTTCTAGGTGGTGTGGATGTTTATAATGACCAAGATTTCACTTCTTTGCATGGGCAGTACCATTTTCCTGTTGGGAATGTCCATCTAGACTCGGAACAAGCCCTTGGTTTTGTCCGCGAACGCTACTCTCTAGCGGATGGAGACCGCGACCGCGGTCGGAACCAGCAAAAAGTCATTGTTGCCATTATTCAGAAGCTAACCTCGACAGAGGCTTTAAAGAATTATGACAACATTATTCAAGGATTGCAAGATTCTCTTCAAACCAATATGCCTTTGGAAACCATGATGGACTTGGTTAATACACAGTTGGATAGTGGTGGTCAGTATAAGGTTAATTCCCAAGACTTAAAAGGAACTGGTAGAACGGATCTTCCATCCTACGCTATGCCAGATAGCAACCTCTATATGATGGAAATTGATGAAAGTAGCTTGGCTGCAGCCAAGGCAGCTATCAAAGATGTGATGGAGGGGAAGTAGCATGATAGACATCCATTCACACATTGTTTTTGATGTGGATGATGGTCCAAAGTCGATAGAGGAGAGTAAAAACCTTTTAAGAGAAGCCTATAGTCAAGGGGTCAGGACCATTGTTTCCACCTCTCATCGTCGGAAAGGGATGTTTGAGACACCAGAAGAGAAAATAGCAACTAACTTTTTGAAAGTTCGCGAAATGGCCAAGGAGGTGGCAGATGATCTTGTCATCGCCTATGGCGCAGAAATATACTATACGCCAGATGTTGTCGAAAAATTGGAAAAGAAATTGATTCCAACCCTCAATGATAGTCACTATGCTTTGATTGAGTTTAGCATGAATACACCCTATCGAGATATACATAAAGGACTGAGCGATATTCTCATGTTAGGGATTACACCAGTTGTTGCCCATATTGAGCGTTATGATGCTCTAGAAAATAATGAAAAGCGAGTTCAGGAACTGATTGATATGGGGTGCTATACCCAGGTCAATAGTTCTCATGTTTTGAAACCAAAACTCTTTGGAGAAACCTACAAATTCATGAAAAAGAGAGCTCAGTATTTCTTGGAACGTGATCTAGTTCACGTCATCGCTAGTGATATGCATAACTTGGATCGCAGACCACCTCATATGGAAGAAGCCTATGATATCATTGCTAAAAAGTATGGTGAAGATAAGGCGAAGGAACTCTTCAAAGATAACCCACGAAAAATAATAATGGATCAATTAATTTAGGAGAAACAATGAAAGAACAAAATATGATGGAAATTGATGTATTTCAATTGCTTAAAATTCTTTGGAAACGGAAAGTTCTAATTGCACTGGTAGCAATCGTAACTGGGGTAGTAGCCTTTGCCTATAGTAGCTTTATCGTGAAACCTGAATATACCAGTACGACACGTATCTATGTAGTTAATCGTAATCAGGGAGATAAGCCTGGATTGACAAACCAAGATTTGCAAGCAGGATCTTACTTGGTTAAAGACTATCGCGAAATTATTCTATCACAAGATGTTTTGGAGAAGGTCGCAACGGATTTGAAACTGGATCTTCCTTCAAAAGGTTTGGCTAGTAAAATCAAGGTGACCGTACCGGCTGATACACGTATCGTATCGATCTCTGTTACAGATCGTGCGCCTGAAGAAGCAAGTCGTATCGCCAACTCATTGAGAGAGGTTGCAGCTCAAAAGATTATAAGTGTTACACGGGTTTCGGATGTGACGACACTCGAAGAGGCTCGCCCAGCAACCTCACCATCTTCACCAAACATTCGTCGTAATACCATGATTGGATTTCTCGCTGGAGCGGTTGTGATGATTGTCGCGGTTCTCCTTATTGAACTCCTAGATACACGTGTTAAACGACCAGAAGACGTTGAAGATGTTATGCAAATTGCATTATTGGGAGTTGTTCCAAATTTGGATAAATTGAAATAGGAGAGAAAAATGCCAACGTTAGAAATTGCACAAAAAAAATTAGATTTGGCAAGAAAAGCAGAGGAGTATTACAATGCGCTTCGTACCAATATACAATTGAGTGGAAATAACTTAAAAGTTATTTCAATTACATCAGTAAAACCAGGGGAAGGGAAGTCAACTACTTCTACCAATATTGCTTGGGCCTTTGCGCGTGCTGGATATAAGACGCTTTTAATTGATGCCGATATTCGTAATTCTGTCATGTCAGGTGTTTTTAAATCACGTGAAAAGATTACGGGATTAACAGAATTCTTATCAGGGACAACAGATTTATCACAAGGGTTATGTGATACGAATGTTGAAAATTTGTTTGTCATTCAAGCTGGTTCCGTTTCTCCAAATCCAACAGCTTTGTTGCAAAGTGAGAATTTTAAGACTATGCTTGACACTTTGCGCAAGTACTTCGATTACATCATTGTGGACACTGCTCCTATCGGGGTTGTGATCGATGCGGCTATCATCACTCAGAAATGTGATGCTTCGATTTTGGTGACTGCAGCTGGTGAAACAAATCGACGTGATATCCAAAAAGCCAAAGAACAATTGGAACAAACAAGTAAACCATTCTTAGGGATTGTATTAAATAAATTGAATACCTCGGTTGAAAAATATGGATCATATGGAGCTTATGGCTCTTACGGGAAAAAATAAGAGATAGCTTAGGGAAGATATTATGGAAGAAAAAGGATTGAAGATTACTTTGGCGGTAATCCAGAGTTTTCTTGTCATTGTATTAGCTTATTTACTTAGTTTTGTAAGAGAAACAGAGATTGTGAACACCTCTGTTATCATCTTGTTCATTCTGCATTTTGTTGTTTTTAACATTAGTGATTATGAGCGTGATTTTTTTAAAAGGGGTTATTTATCTGAGTTTATCAGCACTACAAAATATATCGTTTTCTTTGCTTTAGCCATCAGTATTTCAAACTTCTTTTTAGAAGATCGTTTTAGTATCTCTAGACGAGGCATGATTTATTTTTTGACAATACATTCTATTTTGTTGTATTTGTTGAATCTGTGCATTAAACGCTATAGGAGACGTATCTTTCCAAATTTCAAGGGGAGTAAAAAGATATTCTTGATAACAGCTACTTCCAGAGTTGAGAAAGTTGTAGATAGACTGATAGAGTCGGGAGATATTTTTTGGGAATTGGTGGCGGTCAGTGTTTTGGATCAGCCTAATTTTCAGCATGCATCCGTAACCGTTGTACCTGCAGAGAGCATCTTAGATTTTGCTACCCATGAAGTTGTTGATGAAGTTTTTATCAATTTACCAAGTGAAGAGTATGACATCGGGGAGTTTATCTCTCTTTTTGAAACAATGGGAATTGATGTGACAGTTAACCTGAATGCTTTCAATAACTATCTAGGTAGCGATAAAAAGATTCGCGGAATGGCAGGCTTGAATGTCATTACATTTTCTACAAAATTTTATAAGACAAGCCACGTCATTGCTAAACGTTTCATTGATATCATAGGCTCGATTATCGGACTACTTATTTGTGGATTGGTGAGTATTGTTTTGGTTCCGGTGATTCGAAAAGATGGCGGACCCGCTATTTTTTCTCAAACTCGTATCGGAAAAAATGGTCGACATTTCACTTTTTATAAATTTAGATCTATGTGCGTGGATGCTGAGAAAAAGAAACAAGAGCTCCTTGCACAAAATACCATGCAAGGTGGTATGTTTAAAGTCGATGATGATCCTCGTATAACAAAGATAGGGAGATTTATCCGTAAGACCAGTCTAGATGAACTCCCTCAGTTTTGGAATGTTTTAATGGGAGATATGAGTTTGGTTGGAACACGTCCCCCAACAGTTGATGAGTATGAAAAATATACTCCTGAACAGAAACGTCGTCTTAGTTTTAAGCCAGGAATTACTGGCCTATGGCAGGTGAGTGGACGTAGTAAAATCACGGACTTTGATGATGTTGTCAAGCTGGACGTGGCCTACATTGATGATTGGACCATCTGGAAAGATATCGAAATATTGTTAAAGACCGTCAAAGTGGTATTTATGAGAGAAGGGGCGAAGTGATTTGTGCCCTCAGCCTGTTAGGAGAGAAATGAAACAATCAGTTTATATTATTGGTTCAAAGGGGATTCCTGCTAAGTATGGAGGATTTGAAACCTTTGTTGAAAAATTAACCGAATATCAAAAAGACAGCAACATACAGTACTATGTTGCTTGTATGCGTGAAAATTCAGCTAAATCTGGCATCACGGATGACCAGTTTGAGCATAATGGAGCCATTTGTTTCAACATTGATGTACCTAATATTGGACCGGCTCGTGCCATCGCTTACGATATTGCAGCAGTCAACAAGGCTATTGAATTGGCTAAGAAGAACAAGGACGAAGCTCCCATTTTTTACGTTCTAGCTTGTCGCATTGGCCCTTTTATTTCTGGGCTTAAGAAAAAAATTCGTGCAATCGGAGGCCGTTTGCTGGTAAATCCTGATGGTCATGAATGGTTGCGAGCAAAGTGGAGTTTACCAGTTCGTAAGTATTGGAAATTTTCAGAGCAGCTCATGGTCAAGCATGCTGATTTACTGGTCTGTGACAGTAAAAACATTGAAAAATATATCCAAGAGGATTATAAGCAGTACCAACCAAAGACCACCTATATTGCCTATGGAACGGATACTACTCCTTCAATCCTGAAAGCAGAAGATGCCAAGGTTCGGAACTGGTATCAGGAAAAAGGAGTTAGCGAAAATGGCTATTATCTAGTAGTGGGACGATTCGTTCCTGAAAACAACTACGAAGCCATGATTCGTGAATTTATCAAGTCCAAGTCCAAGAAGGACTTTGTCCTCATTACAAATGTGGAGCAAAATAAATTTTACGACCAGTTGTTACAAGATACTGGTTTTGACAAAGATCCTAGGGTTAAATTTGTTGGGACTGTCTATGACCAAGAGTTGCTCAAGTACATTCGTGAGCATGCCTTTGCCTATTTCCATGGGCATGAGGTTGGAGGGACTAACCCTTCTCTACTGGAAGCCCTAGCATCTACAAAACTGAATTTGTTGCTAGATGTTGGCTTTAACCGTGAGGTTGGTGAAGACGGGGCTATTTATTGGGAAAAAGACGAGTTGGCACGCGTCATTGAGAAAGTAGAAGGATTTGATCAGGCAGCAATAGCTGACTTGGATTTCAAGTCAAGCCAAAGAATCCTCTCAGCTTTCACATGGGAAAAGATTGTGTCAGATTATGAAGAAGTGTTTAAAGGATAGGGAATGAAACGGATTTTATACTTACATGCTGGTGCAGAAATGTATGGAGCAGATAAGGTTTTACTGGAATTGATCAAAGGATTGGATCACAAAGAATTTGAAGCTCACGTCATCTTGCCAAATGACGGTGTTTTAGTCGAGGTTTTGCGCCAAGTTGGAGCTAAGGTCAGCGTGTTGGATTATCCGATTTTACGTAGAAAATACTTTAATCCTAAAGGCATTGCCGACTATATTCGCTCTTATAATTTCTATGCTAAGCAAATCGCCCTCTATGCTCGACAACACAGTATAGATATGGTTCACAATAATACAGCGGCTGTTTTGGAGGGCATCTATTTGAAACGCAAGCTCAAGCTGCCTTTGATTTGGCATGTTCATGAGATTATCGTCAAACCCAAAGCTATTTCTGACTTTATCAATATGCTCATGGGACGATATGCAGACAAGATTGTGACGGTGTCCCAAGCGGTCGCTAATCATATCGAGCAGTCTCCCTTTATCAAAGATAGCCAAGTGGAAGTGATTTATAACGGTGTCGATAATGCTGTCTATTATCCAATGGATGCGTCTTCTATTCGTGAAAAATTTGACATTGCGCAAGATGCACTTGTGATTGGCATGATTGGTCGGGTCAATGCTATCAAAGGGCAAAATGATTTCATAGAAGCAGTCGAGCCACTTTTGGAAAAGAATGAGAAAGCGGTTGCTTTCCTAGCTGGAGGTGTTTTTCATGGTGAAGAATGGCGCTTAGAAGAACTAGATAATAGAATAGCTTCTTCATCTGTTGTGTCACAAATTCATCGTATTGATTACTACGATAAGACTTCTGAACTTTATAATATGTTTGATATCTTTGTCTTACCAAGTATAAAACCTGATTCCCTACCTACAGTAGTCCTAGAAGCCATGGCTTGTTCAAAACCAGTTGTTGGTTATAACAATGGGGGAATAGCTGAAATGGTAGTAGATGACAAAAGTGGTTACTTAGTCAAACCAAATCGTCCTCAAGAACTTTCTAATGCCATTTCTCTCTTACTAGATAGTTCTGAAAAAAGAGAAAAATTTGGGCGAGTAGGATATCAGAGACAAAGAGAGCTGTTTTCTTTGGAGAGTTACATCAAGAACTTCTCGGAATTTTATGATAATTTACAATAAGGGGTATAATGGAAAATTTAATCATTTTAGACAGTGAGCTACAAAAAAAGAATGAAGAGCATTATCAATCTCTTCATGGCGGGAGCCGAGTAGTTTATACCAACTATGAAAGTCCACTTATAAGAAGAGTACGTAATTTCAAATACATCGGTAGTGCTTTGTATCATTTTTTAATGTGGAAAATGTCCTACGATTATGCTCGGAAATTCATAAAATATGATGTCAAGAAAATTATTTGTGTAAATCCTCTTGTAGGTATCTTTTTAGGAATTTTAAATAAAAGTGGCAAGGAAATTACATTAGCAGGATTTTTGTTTGAGAATAAGAAAAATAAAATCTATTATTATTTACGAAAGCAACTTGTGAGAAAATCTTTCCAGAATATCAGAAATATCATAGTCTATGGTTCAAAAGAAATCCATTATTATTCGGAACTCTTTCCAGAATTTCAGGAGAAATTTAAATTTATTCATTACGGCTTAGATTATGATAATCAACTAACTTATCAAGGTTCTTTACCAACTAAGTATATCTTTTCAGGTGGAGGCAGTAACCGGGATTATGAGACACTAGTTAAGGCAGTGGAGGCTTCAAATCTTTCAATGCCGTGTGTGATTGCAACTCAGCCATGGAGAGTTCCTACGCATGGTTCAAACATTCAAGTTTTATCTGATGTAGTAGTAGAAACCTTTGGAGATGTATTAGCTAAGTCTGATTTTCTTGTCCTATCGTTAAAAGATATTGATTTATCCGCTGGTCATATGGTCATGTTGCAAGCAATGTCTTTAGGAGTTCCAATCATAGTAAATGATATTCCTTCTGTTCGAGACTATGTTAATGAATCGCTAGTGACTTTCTATCCGTCAGGTGACTTTGAAAAACTAGCACAAATTATAGAAGATTTTGATCCTTCAGTTGATGAGGTGCTTCAAAAGGTTGCGAAGGCGAAGAATCTATACTTTGAACAATATACCTCTATAAAATTGATGGACAGACTGTTAGATTTTTAAATAGGAGAGACTGAATGGTAGAAAAAATTGATTTTGTTGTCGCATGGGTTGATGGGAATGATCCGGTTTGGAGAAAAAAGAAAGCACAGTACGATGGAACAATTAATACCTCTAAGGAAGGCATGAATTCGGATAAGGCTTATCGTGAATGGGGAACCTTTAAATACTGGTTTAGAGGGGTAGAAAAGTTTGCCCCTTGGGTCAATAAGGTCTATCTTGTGACTGACAATCAAAAGCCAAGTTGGTTAGAGTTAAATAGCGATAAATTGGTCTTGGTAGATCATACAGAGATTATCTGCAATGACTACCTACCAGTTTTTTCTGCCAATCCTATCGAAAGCAATATTCATCGGATTCCAGGTCTTTCTGAGTGCTTTGTGTTCTTTAACGATGATGTTTATCTCACAGCTCCAGTTGAACCGACAGATTTCTTTTCAGATGATGGTTTACCAAAGTATGTTACGGCTTTAGCTCCTATTACAACGGAGAGATATGGCACTGGCCATTTCCAAATGAATGATATGGGAATTATAACAACACATTTTACTCGTGAGGAAATTTTAAAGAATGGCAAATTCTTCTCAATTAAACAAGGTGTTAAAGGTATTGCTAAATCTTTGTTGTATAGACACAGCAAATTTATTTGTGGTTTTTGGGAGAATCATTTAACGCATCCACTCTTAAAGTCAACAATGGAATTGGTATGGGAAAAGGAAAAAGATGTCTTAGAAAAAACATCTGCTAGTCGCTTTAGAAGTCCATCTGATACCAATGTTTGGCTCTTTAAGTATTGGCAGATTGCTAGTGGTCAATATGCAATTGGAAATCCTAAGTTAGGCGGTCTCTTTTCATTAGATAATGCTGGACCAGATTTTTGGAAACTTCTAAATTCTAGGAAATATAAGGTTATGTGTATTAATGATGGTTTTAATGTCCAAAATGAAAATCAGGTGATGGATGACTTTATTAAAGCTATGAATCAACTTTTCCCAGATAAAAGTTCATTTGAGATTTAAATATCTAACTGAGTAAGAGAAAGAAAAGAAAATATGATTTCAGTAATTGTACCTATTTATAATGTAGAGGACTACCTTCATTATGCCATGGAAAGCTTGGTCAATCAAACCTATAAAGATTTTGAAGTTATCTTAGTTGATGATGGTTCCACGGATGATTCTGGGAAACTATGCGATCAATATGCAAGTGAGCATGATTGGGTATCGGCCTATCATAAAGAAAATGGTGGCTTGTCTGATGCTAGAAACTATGGTGTCGCAAAAGCTAAAGGGGAATGGATTGTTTTCCTAGATCCAGATGATTATTTTGAGCCTTGTGCACTTGAACTTTTGGTGGAACTTCAAAAACGTACAGGTGCTCGTATTGTCGCAGGAAAAGGTAAGGATACTTACGAACATGATTCTTACCAAAACTACCAAATAAATGAAGAAATGCTAGCGAAAGCTACCCTTCTTTCTTCTGAAGAAACTTTAATAGAGATGCTTTATGGTACAATTACCACTGTCTCTGCTTGGGCTAAACTCTTTCCCAGAGATATCGTAGAAAAATACCCCTATCCAAAAGGGAAAATCTATGAAGACTTATATGTTATCAGTGACTACTTGAAAGAAGTGGAATCAGTTTGTGTGATTGATTTAGGTATCTATCATTATTATCGTAGACCAAACAGTATTACCTTATCAAACTTCAATAGTAAGCACTATGATTTTTATGATTCTATGGATCATTTGGCAGAAGTTGTCCAGAAGGACTATTCTGCCAATACAGAACTTGATGATGCTATCATCGCCCGTTTGTTCATCGGTAGTCTCCACATTTTCATCTTAATCTCAGATTCTTCCAAAGAGGAAATCGTTCGCATTCAAAGAAGGATTCGTCCTTATCTAAGAAGAATCTTGAAAAATAAGCGGATTAACTTGAAAAACAAGGCGATTTATCTTATGTTATCATTGGTTCCAGGTCTGTATTATCAATTTAAAAAATTAAAAAAGCCTCAATGAAATAAAAGAGGTTAGAGATTAAAAAAGGAAAAAGAAAATGTTAAAGATAGAACGTGATAAATTGCTCGTGACACCAGTTTTATTTGTGATAATTTCTATAGATATGATAAACACTTCAATGTTAGCACCTGTATTACCTAGTATACCTAATTTTGTTCCTTTCTTTGCAATCATGTTACTAGCTGTGCGTTTTTTATATATTCGTAACTATTCTTTGAGTTTTTTAATATTTGCACCTACCCTCATTTTAGTTGGAAGTATGGTTTATTATAAGGCAGGAAACTTAAATGGTTTAATGTTTTTGCTGTTGATTGTTTTTCTTTATAAAGCAGATTTAGAGTCTATACTTAAAATTTATACTTGGACGAGTTTATCTTTTATAGTTCTTATTATTTTACTATCGTTAGTCAATGTTATTCCTAATTTACAGTTTGTTCAAACTCGCCCTGTGGGTGTAGTTGTACGTAACTCTTTTGGTTTCATCTATCCAACAGATTTTGCCTCGCATTGTTTCTATCTCTTTACTGCTCTGTCCTATCTTCTGAGAAAGAAGTTTATCTTACTAAGAACCCTATCAGGTGTAGCCTTGGCGGCCTTTATTATTTATTATTGTGATGCCCGTTTAAATGCAGGCTCCATCTTAGCAGCAACAGGAATTTTTCTATACTTTTATTATCGTAACAAGACTGAATGGCGCTTATTTGGCCTACTGCCTTTTTCGGCTGGTATCGCTTCTTCGGTCATGATTTATCTATCCAACAAGTTTAGTTGGTCTCATCCAATATATGTTTCTCTGAATAACTTTTTCGGAATGCGATTGTATTTGGGACATGAAGCGCTTAAGAAATATGGCGTACAGTTATTTGGAATTCGTGGAATTTCCTTTGTTGGATATGGAGGAAAGACAGAAACGGTTTTGAACTATGACTATGTAGATTCGTCTTATGTACAAATGTTATTTACTTACGGTTTGATTCCAGTTGTTATGTTGGTATGCCTATACATGGTTCAGTCTTGGACTCTCTATCGTAGGAAGAACTATTTATTGTTAACCTGCCTGGCCTTAGTAACAGTCAATTGTATGTTTGAGGCCTTCTGGGTTCGTCCATCATACAATATTTTTATGTTCCTTCTTTTTGCTACCATCCCAGCGATGGAATTTGAAGGAGAAAAATTTGAGATGGGGGAAGCCGTGTGAGAGTTTTAAAAAATTACTTGTACAATCTGTCCTATCAGTTACTTGTCATCGTCCTACCAGTGATTACAACTCCCTATATCACCCGAGTTTTCTCTTCGGATGATTTGGGGTCTTACGGATACTATAACTCTATCGTGACTTATTTTATCCTACTAGCGACGCTGGGAGTAGCCAATTATGGGACCAAGGAAATTTCCGGCCATCGTAAGGAAGTTGAAAAGACCTTCTGGGGTATTTACAGTTTACAAGTCCTTTCAACCTGTTTAGCGGTTATACTTTATATAATTGTTTGTTTGCTTGTACCGTCAATGAACAATCCAATTGCTTATATTCTTGGCTTTAGTTTGCTGTCTCGTGGTTTTGATATCTCTTGGCTCTTTCAAGGGTTAGAAGATTTCAAAAAAATCACTGCTCGTAACACAATGGTCAAACTTCTAGGTGTTGTATCGATATTCCTATTTGTTAAGAAACCATCTGACTTGTACTTGTATATCATCCTCTTGGTTGCCTATGATCTACTAGGTCAGTTGAGTATGTGGCTTCCTGCTCGGGAGCACATTCGCAAGCCGCATCTGGATATAGCCTATGCCAAAGAGCATATCAAACCAGTCATTCTCTTGTTTCTGCCACAGATTGCCATTTCGCTCTACATCACGCTAGATCGCACTATGTTAGGTGCCTTGTCTTCGACCAAGGATGTCGGGATTTATGATCAAGCCTTGAAATTATTGAATATTTTGTTGACCTTGGTAACTTCGCTAGGTAGTGTCATGTTGCCTCGGGTCTCCAATCTCCTTTCATCAGGCAATCAAAAGGCGGTTAACAAGCTACATGAAATGTCTTTCTTAGTGTATAACTTGGTTATCTTTCCAATGATTGCGGGGATTTTGATTGTTAACAAAGATTTTGTTAATTTTTTCCTAGGGCAAGACTTCCAAGATGCTCGCTATGCGATTTCCATCATGGTCTTTAGAATGTTCTTTATTGGCTGGACCAACATAATGGGAATCCAGATTCTGATACCTCATAATCGCAATCGTGAATTTATGCTGTCAACAACTATTCCAGCTATTTTCAGTGTAGGCTTGAATCTCCTCTTGATCCCGCCTCTGGGCTATATTGGAGCGTCGATCGTATCTGTTGCGACTGAAGGTTTAGTCTGGCTCATCCAACTCTACTTTACACGTTCGTATCTAAAAGAGGTCAAGATCCTTCCATCTATGCTAAAAATATTTTTAGCTGCTCTCTTGATGTACGGCGCCTTGTATTCTGTACAAGCTTTCATGCACTTCTCGTCTGTTGTGAATGTCTTGATTTATGCTGTCCTTGGCTTCCTAGTCTATGGTGGCTTGGTTTTGGTCTTACGTGTCTTGGATTTTCAAGAACTAAAAAGTGTTTTAAAGAAATAAGGAGATTTTATGTACGATTATTTGATTGTCGGTGCTGGCTTGTCAGGTGCAATTTTTGCCTACGAAGCTAACAAACGTGGCAAGAAAGTGAAGGTGATTGATAAACGAGAACACATTGGTGGGAATATCTATTGCCAATCTGTTGAAGGAATCAATGTCCACAAGTATGGGGCTCATATCTTCCATACATCCAATAAAAAGGTCTGGGACTATGTCAATCAGTTTGCGGAGTTTAACAATTACATCAATTCTCCTATTGCCAATTATCAAGGACATCTTTACAATCTGCCTTTCAATATGAACACTTTCTATGCTTTGTGGGGGACAAAGACACCCCAAGAAGTCAAGGACAAGATTGCTGAGCAGACGACACACATGCAAGATGTTGAGCCTAAAAACTTAGAGGAACAAGCCATTAAGTTGATTGGTACGGATGTCTATGAAAAGCTAATCAAGGGTTACACCGAAAAGCAATGGGGGCGTTCTGCTACTGAACTACCACCCTTTATCATTAAGCGTTTACCAGTTCGATTGACCTATGACAACAATTATTTCAACGACCGCTACCAAGGCATTCCTATTGGTGGTTACAATGTCATCATCGAAAAGTTGTTGGAAGGAATCGAAGTAGAGCTTAATACAGATTTCTTTGCTGATCGTGAGAACTTGGAGACTTCAGCAACTAAGATTGTCTTCACAGGGATGATTGATCAGTTCTTTGACTACAAGTTTGGTGAACTTGAGTATCGTAGTCTCCGTTTTGAGCATGAGATTCTGGACCAAGAAAATCATCAAGGAAATGCTGTAGTCAACTATACTGAACGTGATATTCCTTATACGCGTATCATCGAACACAAACATTTTGAGTTTGGGACTCAGGACAAGACGGTTATTACTCGAGAATATCCAGCAGATTGGAAAAGAGGAGATGAACCTTACTATCCAATCAATGATGCCAAAAACAATGCTATTTATGAGCAGTATCTAGCAGAAGCTGAGAAAAATGGCCACGTTATCTTCTGTGGTCGCTTGGCAGATTATAAATACTATGATATGCATGTGACTGTTGAACGTGCATTGGATGTGGTAGAAGAAGAACTAGGGAGCATCTAAGAACATCACAGATAAAGGGGAGAAAAGGTGAAATATTATCTGAAGGATTCATTTCTGCATAATGCACACGAAAAGAATGCAGGGAGTAAGGCGCGAAATGATGTAGAATCTATTCTAATCTCAGAGGGTTATGAGGGGTTGGAGCTCAAGGTTGAGAATTGGTATAAGATGAATTTCTTTAAAGCTCAACAACACAAATATCGTGCGACCAAGTCTGTGTTTGATCAGTTGGGAGCCGGAGATGAATTGGTGATTCAGTTCCCTATTATCCACCATACATTTTTCATCTCACAACTCATTAAGCAGGCGCAAAAAAGAGGAGCAAAATTCTATCTTTTGATCCATGATATTGAAACCTTGCGTCATGCAGCAGGTTCAGAAGTGAAATTCCGTCATAAAGTGCGCAATTACTTCCAGGAAAAGAAAGCTTTGATGTCAGTGGATGGCATTATCGTTCATAACGATATCATGAAGAAAGTTTTGGTAGGTCAAGGAGTGCCAGCAGATAAAATGGTTAGCTTGGAAATTTTTGACTACTTGATTCCAAACTTTGCTGAAAAACCAAATCTCCAAAAAGACCAGCCTATTATCGTAGCTGGAAATTTGAACCCTGCAAAGTCAGGTTATCTTTATAACTTGCCAGACCAGCCAGCCTATAACTTGTATGGAGTGGGCTATGATGAAAGTCGTGCATTGAAAAACACCACCTACTTTGGTTCCTTTATGCCGGATGACCTCCCAGCTGCTCTTGAAGGTAGTTTTGGTTTGGTCTGGGACGGAGATAGCTCAGAAACCTGCCAAGGTTCTTACGGAAACTACCTACGCTTTAACAACTCGCACAAGGCCTCTCTCTACTTAGCTTCAGGTTTTCCCCTAATAGTCTGGAAAGAGTCGGCTCTCGCACATTTTGTTCTGGATAAACAGTGTGGTCTAGCAGTTGATTCTCTACACGACCTCCAAAAAGTACTAGATGATTTGACACTTCAAGACTACAAGGAACTTTCAGAACAAGCTAGGAAAGTTGGAGCTGCTCTTCGAGACGGAGCCTATTTAAAAGCTGCCTTATCCAAATTGAAGTAAATTCCTTAGGGAATTTGGGACAAAATGAAATATAATATAGGATAGGTAATTAGCCAGAAAGGAAGCCTATTATGAAAGGTATTATTCTTGCGGGTGGTTCGGGAACGCGCCTGTACCCACTTACTCGAGCTGCGTCAAAACAGCTGATGCCGGTTTATGACAAACCCATGATTTACTATCCTTTGTCAACCTTGATGTTGGCTGGGATTAAGGACATTTTGATTATCTCAACACCACAGGATTTGCCCCGTTTTAAGGACCTGCTCTTGGATGGCTCCGAATTTGGGATCAAGCTTTCCTATGCGGAACAGCCTAGTCCCGACGGACTTGCTCAGGCTTTTCTTATCGGTGAAGAATTTATCGGCGACGATAGTGTTGCCTTGATTTTAGGCGATAATATCTATCATGGGCCTGGTTTGAGCAAAATGCTTCAAAAGGCAGCTAAGAAAGAGAAGGGTGCGACTGTTTTTGGCTACCAAGTGAAGGATCCAGAGCGTTTTGGTGTGGTCGAGTTTGATACAGACATGAATGCTATTTCCATAGAAGAAAAACCGGAGAATCCTCGCTCTAACTATGCAGTGACAGGTCTTTATTTCTACGACAATGACGTTGTGGAGATTGCCAAACAGATAAAGCCGAGTGCTCGTGGAGAGTTGGAAATCACAGATGTTAACAATGCTTATTTGAAACGTGGGGATTTGTCTGTTGAGGTTATGGGTCGTGGTTTTGCCTGGTTGGATACAGGGACGCATGAGAGTCTGTTAGAGGCCTCCCAATATATCGAAACGGTTCAAAGGATGCAAAATGTTCAGGTTGCCAACCTGGAAGAAATTGCCTACCGAATGGGTTATATCAGCCGTGAAGATGTGCTGAAGTTGGCGCAACCTCTCAAAAAGAATGAATACGGGCAATACTTGCTTCGTTTGATTGGAGAAATCTAGATGACAGATAATTTTTTCGGCAAAACACTTGCAGTGCACAAGATTGATGCCATTCCAGGTTTGTTAGAGTTTGACATTCCGGTTCATGGTGACAATCGCGGCTGGTTTAAGGAAAATTTTCAGAAAGAAAAGATGCTACCGCTTGGTTTTCCTGAAAGCTTCTTTGCTGAAGGAAAACTGCAAAACAACGTCAGCTTTTCTCGCAAAAATGTTCTCCGAGGCCTCCATGCTGAACCTTGGGACAAGTATATCTCAGTAGCAGATGGTGGCAAGGTTCTGGGTTCTTGGGTTGACCTACGTGAAGGTGAGACTTTTGGAAATGTTTATCAGACCGAGATTGATGCAAGTAAGGGAATCTTTGTCCCTCGTGGCGTAGCTAATGGTTTCCAAGTCCTCTCAGATACAGTTGCTTATAGCTATCTGGTCAATGACTATTGGGCACTTGAACTCAAGCCTAAATATGCTTTTGTCAACTATGCAGACCCAGCTTTGGGCATTGAGTGGGAAAACCTAGAAGCAGCAGAAGTCTCAGAAGCTGATAAACATCATCCACTGCTTAAGGATGTAAAACCTCTGAGAAAAGAAGATTTGTAAGAAAGTTAAGGAATAAAAATGACTGAATACAAAAATATCATCGTGACAGGTGGGGCTGGTTTTATCGGTTCTAACTTTGTTCATTATGTTTACAAGAACTTTCCAGACGTCCATGTGACAGTGCTGGACAAGCTGACTTATGCGGGTAATCGTGCCAATATTGAAGAAATTTTAGGTGACCGTGTTGAGTTGGTTGTTGGAGATATTGCTGATGCAGCCTTGGTAGACAAGTTAGCGGCTGAAGCGGATGCTATCGTTCATTACGCTGCAGAAAGCCATAATGACAACTCGCTCAATGACCCGAGCCCCTTTATCTACACTAACTTCATCGGGACCTACACTCTATTAGAAGCAGCTCGTAAATATGACCTTCGTTTCCACCATGTGTCGACTGACGAAGTCTATGGGGATCTGCCTCTGCGTGAAGATTTGCCAGGTCATGGAGAAGGTCCAGGTGAGAAGTTTACAGCTGAAACCAAGTACAATCCAAGCTCGCCTTACTCATCAACAAAGGCAGCTTCAGACTTGATTGTCAAAGCATGGGTGCGCTCTTTTGGCGTGAAAGCGACGATTTCTAACTGTTCAAACAACTATGGTCCTTACCAACATATCGAGAAGTTCATTCCGCGCCAAATTACCAATATTTTGAGTGGAATCAAGCCAAAACTCTATGGTGAAGGTAAGAATGTCCGTGACTGGATCCATACCAATGACCATTCATCAGGTGTTTGGACAATTTTGACAAAGGGTCAAATTGGCGAAACTTACTTGATTGGTGCGGATGGCGAGAAGAACAATAAGGAAGTCCTGGAACTCATCCTCAAGGAAATGGGACAACCAGCTGATGCTTATGATCATGTGACGGACCGTGCGGGTCACGACCTCCGCTATGCCATCGACGCTAGCAAGCTCCGTGATGAATTAGGATGGAAGCCAGAGTTTACCAACTTTGAAGCAGGTCTCAAAGAGACCATTAAGTGGTACACAGACAACCAAGACTGGTGGAAATCTGAAAAAGAAGCGGTCGAGGCTAACTATGCCAAGACGCAACAAGTAATTAACTAAATGCATACTAAAAAGCAAGAGAACTCAAGGTCCCTTGCTTTTTATGTATGTCGTAATCTTTTATTTTCTTACTTCTTGTTTATAAAACTCTTTAAGTGCATCTTGCCAAGTTGGAATGACGAAACCTATCGCCTTCGCTTTGGCTAAACTCATGGTTGAGTTGAGGGGACGTTTAGCCTTAGCAGGGAACTTGCTGGAGTCTACTGGTACTACTTCAACATCACTGTCCTTAAGAATTTCAACAGCAAAGTCATACCAAGTGGTGTCTTCAGTTGAGTCATTTGATAAGTGGTAGTAGCCAAATTCTTTTTGATTTTCAGTCAAGTAGGTCATGAACTCAGCCAAGGTACGTGTCCAGGTTGGGCGACCGTGTTGGTCGTTAACTACAGTGAGAGTTTTATGGGTTTTGGCAAGATTTTTCATGGTAAAGACAAAGTTTTTGCCATAATTTCCAAAGACCCAAGCAGTACGGATGATATAATGTTGTGACGTAAGATTTTCAACGAGTTCTTCACCCATTCGCTTGGTACGCCCGTACTCTGTCTGCGGATCGGGTAGGTCATCGACTTCCCATTCTTGTCCGACGGGTTTCTTCCCATCAAAGACATAGTCTGTTGAGATATAGACCAGGGTAGCTCCGTATTTCTCAGAGGCCTTGGCTACATTTTCCGTTCCAGTTACGTTTATGGCAAAATCCAGTTCTTTCCCCTCGTCTTCAGCCGCATCAACAGCAGTGTAGGCTGCACAATGATAGACTAGAGTTGGCTTGACCTCAGCAAAGACTTTCTCAACCATTTCAGCATTAGTGATATCCATTTCGGCCACATCCACTGCAACATAGTTCACATTTCGTTCATCTAGTAAATAACGTAGTTCGGTACCGAGCTGACCATTTGCACCTGTAATTAATATCATTGTCTCCTCCTTAACTTTTCTTCTATCTAATCATAGCAAAAAAATGATAAAAAATCTGATTTTTACCTTTGGTTTGACCGTTTGTATTTTGGAAATCGTAAGTTATACAAATTGGAATTTAATACTATGGCTATCTATCAAAAAAATTTTTTCAGAAAATGCTAAAATCATTCAAAAATTCTGAAAATTCTGTTGACAACTTTCTGAAAAGGGTCTATAATGGGATGTAAATTTTAAAGGAGAAAATGATGAAAAGTTCAAAATTACTTGCCCTTGCGGGTGTGACATTACTGGCAGCTGGTACTCTGGCTGCGTGCTCTGGATCAAGTTCAAGTGCTAAAGGTGAGAAGACATTCTCATACATCTATGAAACGGATCCTGATAACCTAAACTATTTGACAACTGGTAAGGCAGCTACAGCAAATATTACGAGCAACGTTATCGATGGCTTGCTCGAAAATGACCGCTATGGTAACTTTGTACCATCTATGGCTGAGGATTGGTCTGTATCTAAGGACGGCTTGACTTACACATATACGCTTCGTAAGGATGCAAAATGGTATACCTCTGAAGG
Source organism: Streptococcus sp. CM6 (assembly GCF_000526095.1). Classification (NCBI taxonomy): domain Bacteria; kingdom Bacillati; phylum Bacillota; class Bacilli; order Lactobacillales; family Streptococcaceae; genus Streptococcus; species Streptococcus sp. CM6. Next base: position 35,455 of record NZ_JATS01000005.1, read on the forward strand.
TGAGGAATACGCAGAAGTCAAAGCTCAAGACTTTGTAACAGGACTTAAATATGCTGCTGATAAAAAATCTGATGGTCTTTATTTAGTTCAAGAATCAATCAAAGGATTGGACGCCTATGTTAAAGGAGAAATTACAGACTTCTCTCAAGTAGGAATCAAGGCCCTTGATGATTATACAGTTCAGTACACATTGAACAAGCCAGAAAGTTTCTGGAATTCTAAGACAACGATGGGAGTTTTGGCCCCAGTAAATGAAGAGTTCTTGAACTCCAAAGGGGATGACTTCGCTAAGGGAACTGATTCAAGCAGTATTCTCTACAATGGTCCGTTCTTACTCAAATCAATTGTTGCTAAATCTTCTGTCGAATTTGCGAAAAATCCTAACTACTGGGATAAGGACAATGTCCATATCGATAAGGTTAAATTATCATTCTGGGATGGACAAGATACCAACAAACCAACTGAAGCTTTCAAAGACGGCAGCTTTACAATGGCTCGTCTCTTCCCAACAAGCGCTAGCTACACAGAGACTGAAAAGGCATTTAAAGACAATATCGTTTATACACAACAAGACTCTACTACTTATTTAGTAGGTACGAATATCGATCGCCAGTCTTATAAGTACACTTCTAAGACAACCGATGAAGAAAAAACATCAACCAAGAAAGCTCTTCTAAACAAGGACTTCCGTCAAGCTCTTGCTTTTGGTTTCGATAGAACGGCCTATGCTTCTCAAGTAAATGGTGCAAGCGGGGCAACTAAACTGCTTCGTAACTTGTTTGTTCCTCCTACATTTGTACAGGCAGATGGAAAGAACTTTGGCGAAATGGTCAAAGAAAAATTGGTGACTTATGGTGACGAGTGGAGCAACGTGAACTTGGATGATGCTCAAGATGGACTCTACAACCCAGATAAGGCCAAAGCAGAGTTTGCTAAAGCTAAGACAGCTCTTCAAGCGGAAGGTGTGAAATTCCCAATCCACTTGGATATGCCTGTAGACCAAACCAATACAACAAAAGTTCAACGTGTCCAATCTTTTAAACAGTCAGTTGAAGAAAACTTAGGATCTGATAATGTGGTTGTCGATATCCAACAACTTCAAAAAGACGATGTCTTGAACATCACTTACTTTGCTGAAACTGCGGCTGGAGAAGACTGGGATATCTCAGATAACGTGGGTTGGTCTCCAGACTTTGCAGACCCTTCTACCTACCTTGATATTATCAAACCATCTGTAGGGGAAAATACAAAGACTTACCTAGGATTTGACTCAGGAACAAACAACGCTGCTGCCAAGCAAGTTGGTTTGGAAGACTACGAAAAAATGGTTGTGGAAGCTGGGGAAGAAACTACTGACGTTTCAAAACGTTATGAAAAATATGCTGCTGCCCAAGCTTGGTTGACAGACAGTGCCTTGCTCATCCCAACAACTTCTCAAACTGGTCGTCCAATGTTGTCTAAGATGGTACCATTTACACTTCCGTTTGCATACTCTGGTAACAAGGGTATGAGCGAAGCCCTCTTGTATAAATACCTAGATGTACAAGACAAGGCGGTAACAACAGAAGAGTACCAAAAAGCTCAAGAAAACTGGTTGAAAGAAAAAGAAGAGTCTAATAAGAAGGCTCAAGAAGACCTTGCAAACCATGTGAAATAATTTTACAAGATATGAGAAAGGATTTAGTATTCCCCTTGGGTGCTAAGTCCTTTTTATATCTTTAAAGCGAGCTTTTAAATTTAGGACATCTTAAGAAATTTTTGCGAATTTTCCTTTTTCCTATTGCTTTCTTAGATATTATTTGTTATATTAAAAGCATAATTATTTTTTATTTATGACAGTTAAGCACGGTACTTTCAGAGAAAGGAGTATTTTTAAAAAAAGAAATGTAAACGCTTACTGTTGAGTGAAAGGATTAAGGAGTTTATGGATAAACAATTTTTTGAAAAACGCTGTAAGTTTAGTATTCGTAAGTTTACGCTTGGGGTAGCTTCGGTGATGATTGGAGCGACTTTCTTTGCGACTGCCCCAGTATTGGCTGATCAAGCAAGGGTTGGTTCAACAGATAATTTGCCAAGTGAACTAGCTGATTTGGATAAAAAGGCTAGTGATGAGGGGCACGATTTTGACAAGGAAGCTGCCGCTCAGAATCCTGGTTCAGCTGAAACTACTGAAGGCCCACAAACAGAAGAAGAGTTGTTGGCTCAAGAAAAAGAAAAGTCTGAAAAGCCAAGCAATCTGCCAAAAGAATTAGAAGATAGGTTGGAGAAAGCTGAAGACAATGGGCGCGAAGTTGACAAGGATCAATTGGCCCAAGATACTGGGAAGCTTGTCCCAGAAGATGTGGCTAAGACTACCAATGGGGAATTAAACTACGGCGCGACTGTTAAGATTAAGACGCCATCAGGAGAAGGTAGCGGTATTGTCGTTGCAAAAGACCTTGTCTTGACGGTTTCTCATAACTTTATCAAGGACAGTCAAGACGGCAATATCCGTAAGGTTGTGGACAATGATCAAGGGGATGGAGATATCTATAGTATCTCTTATCCAGGATTGCCAGATGTCAAGTTTAGCAAGAAAGATATTATTCATTGGGATCGTGAAGGCTACCTGAAGGGCTTCAAAAATGATTTGGCCCTTGTGAGATTGCGTACAGTTCTCGAAAATACGCCTGTTGAAGTAACTAAAAAGCCAGTAGTTAAGAAAATCGGAGATAAACTTCATGTCTTTGGTTATCCAGAAGGGAAATTGAATCCGATTGTCAATACTACAGTTGATTTTGCGGAACCATACGGAGAAGGTGTCCAAGGGATTGGTTACCAAGGAGGGAAACCAGGCGCTAGTGGTGGCGGTATCTTTGATACAGAAGGCAAACTAGTCGGTGTTCACCAAAATGGTGTAGTTGGAAAACGGAGCGGAGGCATTCTCTTCTCACCAGCTCAACTAAAATGGATCCAAGACCACATACAGGGAATTTCAAGTGTGAAACCAGCAGACTTGGAAGAGAAAGAAAAACCGGCTGAAGAAAAACCAAAAGAGGATAAACCTGCAGCTGCTAAACCTGAAACACCTAAGACAGTAACCCCTGAATGGCAAACAGTAGCGAATAAAGAACAACAGGGAACAGTTACGGTTCGTGAAGAAAAAGGTGTCCGCTACAATCAATTGTCCTCAACTGCACAGAACGACAATGGCGATAAACCAGCCTTGTTTGAAAAACAAGGATTGACAGTTGACGCTAATGGAAATGCGACGGTTGATTTAACCTTCAAAGATGATTCTGAAAAAGGCAAATCACGCTTTGGTGTCTTCTTGAAATTTAAAGATACCAAGAACAATGTTTTTGTTGGTTATGACAAGGACGGCTGGTTCTGGGAGTATAAATCTCCAACCGATAGCACCTGGTATAAGGGCAACCGTGTAGCAGCACCAGAACCAGGTTCTGTAAACCGTCTTTCTATCACCCTCAAATCAGATGGACAACTCAATGCAACGAATAATGATGAGAAACTCTTTGATACGGTCACTTTGCCAGCAGCTGTTAATGAAACTCTCAAAAATGAGAAGAAAATCGTCCTAAAAGCTGGTTCCTATGGCAATGAGCGTACAGTTGTCAGCGTTAAAACAGACAATCAAGAAGGTGTAAAATCAGATGATACTCCTGCCCAGAAAGAAACAGGTCCGGCCGTTGACGATAGCAAGGTGACTTATGATACGATCCAGTCTAAGGTACTCAAGGCAGTAATTGACCAAGCCTTCCCTCGTATTAAAGAATACAGTTTGAACGGGCATACCTTGCCAGGACAAGTCCAACAGTTCAATAAAGTATTTATCAACAAACACGAAGTCACCCCTGAAGTTACCTACAAAAAAATCAATGAGACAACAGCAGAGTACGTGATGAAGCTTCGCGATGATGCTAATCTTATCAATGCAGAAATGACGGTCCGTCTGCAAGTTGTTGATAATCAGTTGCACTTTGATGTGACCAAGATTGTCAACCACAATCAAGTTACTCCAGGTCAAAAGATTGATGACGAAAGAAAACTACTTTCTTCTATTAGTTTCCTTGGTAATGCTTTAGTCTCTGTTTCGAGTGATCAAGCTGGTGCTAAGTTTGACGGGGCAACCATGTCAAATAATACCCATGTCAGCGGAGATGATCATATCGATGTAACCAATCCAATGAAAGACTTGGCCAAGGGTTACATGTATGGATTTGTTTCTACAGATAAGCTTGCTGCAGGTGTTTGGAGCAACTCTCAAAACAGCTACGGTGGAGGTTCTTATGACTGGACTCGTTTGACAGCTTACAAGGAAACAGTCGGAAATGCCAACTATGTTGGAATTCATAGCTCTGAATGGCAATGGGAAAAAGCTTATAAGGGCATTGTCTTCCCAGAGTATACTAAGGAACTTCCAAGTGCCAAGGTTGTTATCACTGAAGATGCCAATGCGGACAAGAAAGTCGACTGGCAGGATGGTGCCATTGCTTATCGTAGCATCATGAACAACCCTCAAGGTTGGGAAAAAGTTAAGGATATTACAGCTTATCGTATCGCGATGAACTTTGGCTCACAAGCACAAAACCCATTCCTTATGACCTTGGATGGTATCAAGAAGATCAATCTTCACACAGATGGTCTAGGACAAGGTGTTCTCCTTAAAGGATATGGTAGCGAAGGCCATGACTCAGGCCACTTGAATTATGCTGATATTGGTAAGCGTATCGGTGGTGTTGAAGACTTTAAGACCTTGATTGAGAAAGCGAAGAAATATGGAGCTCATCTAGGTATCCACGTTAACGCTTCAGAAACTTATCCTGAGTCTAAGTACTTCAATGAAAAAATTCTTCGTAAGAATCCAGATGAAAGCTATAGCTACGGCTGGAACTGGCTAGACCAAGGTATCAACATTGATGCTGCTTATGACTTGGCGCATGGACGTTTGGCTCGCTGGGAAGACTTGAAGAAAAAACTTGGTGAAGGTCTCGACTTTATCTATGTGGACGTTTGGGGTAATGGTCAATCAGGTGATAACGGTGCCTGGGCTACCCACGTTCTTGCAAAAGAAATCAATAAACAAGGCTGGCGCTTTGCGATTGAGTGGGGACACGGTGGTGAGTACGACTCTACCTTCCATCACTGGGCAGCTGACTTGACCTACGGTGGCTACACCAATAAAGGTATCAACAGTGCCATCACCCGCTTTATCCGTAACCACCAAAAAGATGCTTGGGTAGGGGACTACAGAAGTTACGGTGGTGCAGCAGATTATCCACTTCTAGGTGGCTACAGCATGAAAGACTTTGAAGGCTGGCAAGGAAGAAGTGATTACAATGGCTACGTGACTAACCTCTTTGCCCATGACTTGATGACCAAGTACTTCCAACACTTCACTGTAAGCAAATGGGAAAATGGTACACCAGTTACTATGACCGATAATGGTAGCACCTATAAATGGACTCCAGAAATGAAGGTTGAGCTAGTCGATGCAGCAGGTAACAAGGTTGTTGTGACTCGTAAGTCAAACGATGTCAATAGTCCGCAATACCGCGAACGTACAGTAACGCTCAACGGACGTATCATCCAAGATGGTTCAGCTTACTTGACTCCTTGGAACTGGGATGCAAATGGTAAGAAACTTCCTACTGATAAGGAAAAAATGTACTACTTCAATACGCAAGCTGGTGCAACAACTTGGACACTTCCAAGCGATTGGGTAAATAGCAAGGTTTACCTTTACAAGCTAACTGACCAAGGTAAGACAGAAGAGCAAGAACTAACTGTAAAAGATGGCAAGATTACCCTAGACCTTCTAGCAAATCAACCATATGTTCTCTACCGTTCAAAACAAACCAATCCTGAAATGTCATGGAGCGAAGGCATGCACATCTATGACCAAGGATTTAACAGTGGAACCTTGAAACACTGGACCATTTCTGGTGATGCTTCTAAAGCAGAAATTGTCAAATCACAGGGTGCAAATGAAATGCTTCGTATCCAAGGCAATAAGAGCAAGGTCAGCCTTACTCAGAAACTGACTGGCTTGAAACCAAATACCAAGTATGCGGTTTATGTCGGTGTTGATAACCGTAGTAATGCTAAGGCAAGTATCACAGTGAATACTGGCGAGAAAGAAGTGACTACCTATACCAATAAGTCACTCGCTCTCAACTATATCAAAGCTTATGCTCATAACAATCGCCGTGAAAATGCTACAGTTGATGATACAAGTTACTTCCAAAATATGTACGCCTTCTTTACAACTGGAGCTGACGTATCAAATGTCACTCTGACATTGAGTCGTGAAGCTGGTGATGAAGCAACTTACTTTGATGAAATTCGTACCTTTGAAAACAATTCAAGCATGTACGGAGACAAGCATGATACAGGTCAAGGAACCTTCAAACAAGACTTTGAAAATGTTGCTCAAGGAATCTTCCCATTTGTAGTGGGTGGTGTCGAAGGTGTCGAAGATAACCGCACTCACTTGTCTGAAAAACACGATCCATATACACAGCGTGGTTGGAACGGTAAGAAAGTCGATGATGTTATCGAAGGAAATTGGTCATTGAAGACAAATGGACTAGTGAGCCGTCGTAACTTGGTTTACCAAACAATCCCACAAAACTTCCGCTTTGAGGCAGGTAAGACTTATCGCGTAACCTTTGAATATGAAGCAGGCTCTGACAATACCTATGCCTTTGTAGTTGGTAAGGGAGAATTCCAGTCAGGTCGTCGTGGTACTCAAGCAAGCAACTTGGAAATGCATGAATTGCCAAATACTTGGACAGATTCTAAGAAAGCCAAGAAAGTAACCTTCCTCGTGACAGGTGCAGAAACAGGCGATACTTGGGTAGGTATCTACTCAACTGGGAACGCAAGCAATACTCGTGGAGATGCTGGTGGAAATGCCAACTTCCGTGGTTACAACGACTTCATGATGGACAATCTTCACATCGAAGAAATTACGCTAACAGGTAAGATGTTGACAGAAAATGCTCTGAAGAACTACTTGCCAACGGTTGCCATGACCAACTATACGAAAGAGTCTATGGATGCTCTGAAAGAGGCGGTCTTTAACCTCAGTCAGGCAGATGATGACATTAGCGTGGAAGAAGCGCGTGCAGAGATTGCCAAGATTGAAGCTCTGAAGAATGCTTTGGTTCAGAAGAAAACAGCCTTGGTAGCAGAAGACTTTGAAAGTTTGGATGCGCCAGCTCAACAAGATGAAGGTCTTGAGAATGCCTTTGATGGTAATGTGTCTAGTCTATGGCATACATCTTGGAATGGTGGAGATGTAGGCAAGCCTGCAACCATGGTCTTGAAAGAACCAACTGAAATCACAGGACTTCGCTACGTTCCACGTGGATCAGGTTCAAATGGTAACTTGCGTGATGTGAAACTGGTTGTCACAGATGAGTCTGGTAAAGAACATACCTTCACAGTGACAGATTGGCCAGATAACAACAAACCAAAAGACATTGACTTTGGCAAGACAATCAAGGCTAAGAAAATTGTCCTTACAGGTACCAAGACTTACGGAGATGGTGGCGATAAATACCAATCTGCAGCGGAACTCATCTTTAACCGTCCACAGGTAGCAGAAACACCGCTTGACATGTCTGGCTATGAAGCAGCTTTGGCTAAGGCGCAGAAATTAACAGACAAGGACAATCAAGAGGAAGTGGCTAGCGTTCAGGCGAGCATGAAATATGCGACGGATAACCATCTCTTAACGGAAAGAATGGTAGCCTACTTCGCAGATTATCTCAACCAATTAAAAGATTCTGCTACGAAACCAGATGCTCCAACAAGTAGCAAGGGTGAAGAACAACCACCAGTTCTTGATGTACCTGAATTCAAAGGTGGCGTCAATGCAGCAGAAGCAGCTGTACATGAAGTCCCTGAGTTTAAGGGTGGAGTCAATGCAGCAGAAGCAGCTGTTCATGACTTGCCTGAGT